>VRUF01000002.1:42238-42565 GCA_019456245.1 Planctomycetota bacterium
GACCCATTTCCTTTAGAAGCTCTGTGAATCTCTTTACTGTTTCCTTCTCCTGTTTCAGAGTCAGTTGTTTCGGTTCCATTCTCATTAGGGACTAGGGATTCTTCGATGAAATTACCGTCCTCATCCCACTCTTCTATAGTGAGATCCTTATCACGGCGGAATAGCATATGGAAAACTCCAGTTTCTGGATCTAAGTAGGTCCAGTGGGGTTTATCTTTCGGATTTCTTTTACTAACGTAGGAATAAGTTCTGATTACTTCATCTAAGGGAACTAGACCATGCTTAGGTTGGCTGAGCCAGCTGGCACTGATATGCTCGAATGGGCCT
>VRUF01000269.1 GCA_019456245.1 Planctomycetota bacterium
TAAGAGGGATTTGCCTGCGTTTCTTATAAGTTCTGCGTACGATAACTGTTCTTTTGTAAGATTTTCGGTTATCAAGATATCGCTAAAACCTGTTATAACGCTCATGGGCGTTCGTATCTCGTGACTCATGTTAGCAAGGAACTGGCTCTTTGCAGTGTTTGCGGTTTCTGCATGTTCTTTTGCGATTTCGAGTTGCTCCTCTGTCCGTTTGAGTTCGGTGCTGTCGCGGGCGGTGACTACAAACCCCAGAATATCGCTGTCCGGACCAATGTACGGGGCGTAGGCAACGTCCATGTACCTGCATCCGGAAGTTGGAAAATCAAACCAATTCTGGTAGCGGGCCTCTTGGCCAGCCAAACATTGCGTAGCTTGAGGCTTGATGACTGTGTCAAAGAATTCCTCTCCAAATACCTCAAGCACTGAATGCCCCACTATCTCGTCCTGAGTTTTCTCAAATGCCCTCAGATACGCCGGATTGACGGCAAGGTAAATAAACTCCCGATCCAGTATCGCTTGCATGTCCGTGGAACTGAATACAATATGTTCGTACTGACGTAGTGATTCCTCCGCCTTCTTGTGTTCGGTGATATCTCTTCCGTATAAGTTTGTGTAGCCTGCGTCGGCGACCGGGGCGATGGCGAAGGAGAAGACTTTTTCATCATGTTCGATTTCAGTTCTTTGTTGCGTTTCTTTTTGGAAGGCATCGGTAACGATATTTTGCCAGTGGCTGGGGACAGTTTGTCCGACTGTACAGCCCCATTGCTTAACTAGTGAATCAGCGGCGGTGTTTGCATAGAGTAGTTTTCCGTCGTCGTCGATCCTTAGTACGGGGTTTGGGTTTTCTGAGGGGAATTTTGCGAGGTTATTTATCTCTTCTTCGTTCTGTTTCTGTTTGAAAAGACTCCATGTATCGTTCATCATGGAAGATATCACACTAATATCAGATTCGCCATACTCTTTTTTCTTGTTGGCTACCGCTGCAACCATAACGATTTGATTGCCTTCGAACACGGGAACACACATAAACCGTTTTATTGGGATATGTCCTTTTGGGAAACCTTTTTTAGCAGTGCAATTGTTGATAATAACCGGCTTCCTTTGACGGACAGCTTCTGCCCATAAACCAGCTTTGGATATGGGGAAATGTATCGGTTCGTTACTAACTGCACATTTGGCCATTGCCTCCTTTGACCAGCTTTCTATCACCATTATCGACTCATCTTCATCCAGAGAGCCGAGGAAGGCAAATTCGCTTTGCGTAACCTCGATTACCTCTTCACGCACAAAGTCAAGAATCTGCTCTTTAGAAGCTACTCTCATTTTGTTAAGCTTTAACAAAACCTGAGAACGCAAGTTATGACGTTTTAATGCATCCTCGGTTTGTTTGCGTTCAGTGATGTCTCTGTCTACTCCTCGAAATCCCAACAGGTTTTTTTGTGAATCGAGAATCGGAACCGCATTGCTTTCAAGGTATCGGTAGCTGCCATCTTTGTGCCGCCAGCGGATTACCAGATTCTTCCAGCTGCTCTTGCTTTCGATCCACTGAGGCATTTTTTCTTCAACGGTTTTCCTGTCTTCTTCATGCATGAAGTCAAGGCTCGACCGGCCAATCATGTCTTCGGACCGATATCCCAGGGTTTTTTCAAAGGCCGGATTGCAGTATGTATGTATGCCTTTATCGTCAATTTCCCATATCCAGTCCCGAGACGTTTCAACCAGCGCACGAATCATCTCTTCTTTTTGTTTCAGTGCCTCCTCGGCCCGTTTGCGTTCGTTCATTTCAACAACTAGTTGTTGATTCAAATTTTCAAGTTTGCTTGCGCGCAACATTATGGTTTTTTTTGTGAAGACGTATATCGCAGTAAGCATCAGGCTTACAATCGTCAGTAGAAGGACAGACAGCTTTATGCTGGTTTCTCTTGTTGCCGCGTATGCATTTGCAAGGGGGACGCGGATCGATACCGCAGAGACTATGTCGCCGGCATTTCGATTAAAGCTTCGCTGATCGCCATATTGTGTCACAAGGTCGCCCGGTGCTTTATCCGGTGTGCTGTGACATTTAAGGCAGGATTGTTCCATTGTCTCTCCGCGGTGGAGAGTTACAAAATATGCCTGGCCGTCAAATTTGCGTATTTCAGATCGGTGATGTAGGTTCGGATCTTTATTGAGTTCCTCAATGAAAGCACTTTCGTAATCATCGGCCTCGTTTTGAGGAGATCTCGCATTAACAGCGCACTCCTTGTAATAGTAGTCACTATACTCCTCGTTGGAATTGAAGTACTTGTCGATCTGTCGGATTGCGTAAGTCGAAGACATCCAGATCGGCTCAAAATAATCCGGCGATTGAGAACTTGCAATCGTATCGAACAATTTGGGTTTCAGTTCCTGCGAAAAATAATGGTGAGTAGCAAGGTTGCGTTCGAGCACTATGTTGGTTTTTTCCCGGGCGTCTGATAATGCTTCATTACGCATCGATTGATTAACAATGACAATTACAAAGATTGAGGCAACGATGAAAGTCAATGCAAAACAAATGCTGAAATATGCTGACATGCTCAGACGTGACCTTTTTGCTGCGGAAGGTTTGTTTTTTTTGAGAATTTTTACTGTCTTTTCGTTACGTTTTTCTTTTGTGCTGTCAACATCATCCATATTCCCGCTTCCTAGACTGGTTATTCTCATTTTCTCCGGTTCCCGATCCTGATATGTTTGCTAATCTAAGATGATATGCCCTTAATATAGAGAAAGTTGTTGTTTTCGCAAATTCTTTTTTTAAATTTTATTATTTGGGTCCATTATTGGCTTTGTGTGATGATTAGTTGCGTTTTTGGGGGATTTGGTTTATTTTATGGTGAGCATTATAGCGGTTTCTGCCGGGAAAAACGATGGTTGAGCTTTTTAAGGGAGTTTTTATGGTTCGCAGGGATGTATTTTTTATTTTTGTTATTGGGGTTGTTCTTTTTACAGTTGGTCTTCCCTGTGAGTTTATCGGGTTTCAAACTCGGTTCGCAGTTTTGGCCAAGGAGATGGTTGTTAACGGTCCGAGCCTTTTTCCTACAGTTTATAATGTTCCCTATGCGGATTATTCTTCGGCGGCAACGCTGCCTATTTATTATTTGTCAAAGGTGTTCGGGGAGGTTAGTCCTTTTACCGCGATACTTCCTACCGCGATCGTTTCTGCATTGGTGCTTGTTTTTACTTATTTGATCGGTGCGACTTATTCGCGTAAGTGGGGATTGCTTGGGGTTTTGTTCTGCGTTATGACGTTGATATTCGTGGGTGAGTCGCGTGGGGTTTCTATGGATATGTATGTTACGCTGGCTGTGGTTGTGTGCTTTTATATTGTGCATTCGGCGAAATTGACGGGGCGGAAAGTTCGGCTTGGGTTTATTCCTTTGGTAATGGTCGCCGGGTATGCGTTTCGCGGTACGCATGGGCTTGTATTGCCCGCGTTGGTTGTTGGGTGTTACTTCCTTTGGGAACGTGAGTATT
>VRUF01000270.1 GCA_019456245.1 Planctomycetota bacterium
CGTCATGGCCTCCAATCTCCGCTCCGATACCAGTTGGAACGACCAGGACCACATTGAAATGTTCTGTATTCTCAACCCGTCGCTGGGCAAACTGGAATATGGACGGGGATGATTTGAACCGGCCTTCCTTTTGCCCTGTTAACAAGCCTATCTCGTAATGGTACTCATCTTCAGTAGTGGCAGTAAGCGCAAAACGAATGGGGATATCCCCTTCGTCCAGTTGCGCCTGAATATGGCTTGGGAAATAAGATAGTAAGTCCCGCTGTCCCTTAACAACGGGCGCCCTGAACTCTTTTTCATGCAAGATCATGTGTTTCTACTCCACAACGTGAGGCAAAATCCTCATAAGTGAATTGTTTCTCCAGCACCAGTTCTCCATCTTCCCTTAGAGAATAAATGGTGGGCAGGTTGATCCCATTAAACATGTTGGCCTTGACCAGCGTGTAGGCTCCCATACCCGAGAACACGACACGGGAGCCCACCTCCAACGGTTCGTTGAAGGTGTATTCACCGAATACATCCCCTGCTAGGCAGCTACAGCCGGCTAGAATATACTTATATTTTCCGCCCTCGACATGGCCAATTACGTCGGGTTCATACTGGTATTCGAATACTTCCGGCATATGATTCACCGTGGTATCCAGCACAGCAATGGTCTTTCCATCACTTTCAAAGATGTCCAGTACTGAAGAGACAATGTATCCAGCATCGCGAACAATGGCAGCTCCTGGCTCGATGAATACTTCCAGCGCATACTTTTTTTGGAGCAAATCGACGGCTTCATAGAGAGGATCAAGGCTGGCTGCTTCCTGGAAGATATACCCTCCACCTAGGTTGATCCATTCGAGTTTCGACAGGAAATCAGATATATGTAACTCTATTTGTTTTACTGTCTTAAGCAGTTGGCTAAGGTCTGTTGAATCACAATTATTATGAAAGTGGAGCCCTGAGATATGCTCTAATTGTGTATGAGCCCCGTTGCTGAGCGCACTAACCAGTTGGGCCAGTGGGACACCGAGCTTCGACGCCTCACGTGATGGATTATACCGTTGATCTTTTACAAATGAGATCCCGGGGTTGACTCTTAATCCATACTTAATCTTTTGAATAGTCGGATTAAGATACCATGCAACTTGGTTGAGAGAGTTGAAACTTACATAGTCACATAAGCCGAAAATTTGGTCAACCTCGCTCGGTCGGAGGCCTGGTGTTGTGAAGTTGACAATTCCTCCATCTCCTATTAGCTCTCGAGCAAGAGTTGCTTCAAATAATGAACTAGCGGCGAACCCATCTAAATACCTAGGAACAAAACGGAGGAAACCTAAGAAAGTAAGTGGTTTTAAAGCGAATAGTATCCGTGGATTGCTTCCCGTCTTTAAATTGATGATCCTACTAAGGTTAGATTTTACTTTATTTTCTATAAATACAATGGATGGAGTATCCAATACATTTTTATTATATTGGTTTAGATTGGCGTGAGAATCCTTGTCGATTATATCAATTATTTTGCTCATTCTGATTCATCCTTACCGAAAGTACTCTCTGCTAGTCTGGATAGAGCAAGAAATAACCTTAATGAAAATCCAGAAAAAATCCCCCAAAAGATAGATTTTCCTGTATTTTCCCAGAAAGTGCTATCCACCTCAATAATAGGGACATCAGGAAAAACAGTCCCGGATAATATTCCTCCGCTTAACGCACCATAAAGCGACACTGCAGCGATCATGCCAATCGTAGGTCCACCAACAGTTTTTAAAAGTACTTGCTTGCCCTCTTGCTCTCCGACTTCCGGCTCATCCATATCACGTATGCTTACAACGACAGCAAGGAGTGCGCCCGTAAATCCGAGGGCTCCCCAATGTAGAATCCCGAGTATCTTGTTTCCTTCAGAGTGGATTAATGGTAGCAATCCCACCAAGAGCATTGATATTACCGAAATTGCCGACCAATAAGAAACACTCCGCAGGATCGATTCTCCTCTTGCCCATGTCTTGTCATACCATGCAACTGTTTCGCGTAATACTTTTAGATCAGCACGCAGCTTTATGATGGCATCATTTCGATTATTATGGTCATCGTCCGATGATTTTTCAGTTATTTTCTTCGTTGACTCTTCTATCTTCTTTTCCCATTCATCTAGGAGCTCAGGATAATCGGAGGAGGCATATTCTCGTAGTAATTTTAATTCATATTCTGCCTTGGCAATTAACTCCTTTTCTTCTGAGTAGAGATCAACTAGTGAGAGACGCAAGGGGAGCACATCAAGTTCCACAATATTGCCATTTCGGCTTTTAAGTCGTTCTACTTCTTTTTCTGCTGTTTCAAGAGCTCCTTTTGGTGCATTCTCTTGGAGCCTGAGCACCTCTGAGTAAAGACTCTCAACCTCCGCTTGATCAACTATCCTACGTTTTTGTAGTCTATATTTTTGTGTTCCCACAAGGAAGAACAACATGCCAATTGGTACTGAAAGAAGACTTATATAGGTCCATGGTAGGCTCTGTGGGAGTATTGTTAGCCCAGTGATTTGGGTTACTGCATACGAACCAGCGATGATTATGACCGCAGTACCCGTAGACACAAAGACCGGTAACGAGATTTTTTTTAATATTTCTTCCACTATTCCTCGCTCAAAAATGATTTCGGATAATAGGTTGTGTTATTACGCATTGTCAAAGAGATCTTCTAGGGTGACCTGCCCCTACTTCTTTGGCCCACACCTAAAGTTAGGATTTCTGGCTTCAATTAGCATGTAATGATAAGCTAATGAAAATTGACATTGTATGCAAAGGCTTGATCGAAAGACGGGGTACCTGTTTGAATGCAAGGTACTATCGCGATCAGGAATCCGCCATTCCGCTCCTTATCCGTCGTTGAACAGCCTCAAAGGAAACGGCGGCGGGCAGTCAAGGGCGGCCAGGATGGCCGCTTTTATACCCTTGACGAGCCGTACCAGCGTAGCGAGGCGTAGACGGATCGCGCGCTGACCGCTGACGGCTCCCATGGCGTCCCTATGGCCCCGCTAAGAGCGTCCTTGGCGGTTAGTTTTTGCCAGTCTCTAGCCCCAAGGCCCCAGCCCCGCTTTTTAGTGTGGTGGCATTACAGTTTCTTCACCCCCTCCGCCATGCGCTCCAGGGCCTCCCGGATGTTCTCCAGCGAGTTGGCGTAGGACAGGCGCAAATACCCTTCCCCAAAAGTGCCGAAAGAAGTCCCCGACAGGGTGGCGACGCCATATTCCTCAAGGAAGTACTCCTCCAGCTCCTTGCTTGAGCCGGGCAGGGTCTGCACGTTTGGCAGGACGTAGAAGGCCCCTTTAGGCTGGCGGCAGGTGATACCATCGATGGCGTTGAGTCCCTCCACGATTACCTCCCGCCGGCGGCGAAACTCCGCCACCATTGCCCGGGCCTCATCCTGGGGTCCTTTGAGAGCCTCCACGCAGGCCATCTGAACGAAGGTATTGGTGCAGGAGTTGCTGTTGGTCATCAGCCG
>VRUF01000271.1:0-1347 GCA_019456245.1 Planctomycetota bacterium
CCGCATCGGCTATCACGTGAACCGCATACCCTTTATCGATCAGATCGATCGCCGTCTGCATCACACAGATATGCGATTCGATACCGCAAAGTATAACATTCTTCACCCCAGCCGCTTCAAGCTGACCATTAAATTCACCACTGCCGCAGCAACTGAAAACAAATTTATCCCCCGGCTCGATACCATCGAGATGCGGCAATAATTCATCGATCACATCCCCCAGCGCCTTCGGATTCTGCCTGCAAACAAGTATCTTAATATCAAGCATGTTAGCACTGCGCGCAAGCACCTCAAGATTCCGGAACAACTCTTCCTTATCATGCATCAACTGCGCAAGTTTTCCCTGAACATCCACGATCACCAAACAGCTGTTTTTAATCTCAAGCATATATAGTGCTTCCAGTTGAATTTTCCCGCTTGTCCACAGGTTGTGCCTTTAGGGCAACAGGTTATAGTTTTATCCGCGAAAATTTACTACCCTAAAGGGTAGCCGCCTTGGGGAAAATGTTTTATCTTTTACCGCCCTACCGCAGATGCGTAATAGTAATAATGATTTTTACCTTTTCCTGACCTTCGCCATCGCCCGAAGCCTCATGCAAATCCAAGCCAGATGTAAGTTCGGGCATGACCGGAGACAGTTTCAGCGGAACACCATCAGGCCCGACCTCTTCCCGCAAACTGGCGAAATCATTATCCACCGCACGTCTCGGCGCAAGTGCATTGAAATCGGAAAATGCCCTGGCAAGCTTGACACGATCATTTATCCTCTCGCGTTTGAATACACCCATCACCTGCTCGCAGCTAACATTACTGACAACAACATCGCTATCGGCGTAATAGTCATCGACTACGAGGGTAACGTGATCGCATCGGCCCCACTCGCCTTTCAGATCGGAAAGCAAAGCCATTACCTCCGATTTGCTGCACTCGATCATTGTCGTATGCCGGGGATCATCGGGCCTGGGAGGTTCGGCACTGCCAAGCAGATCATTATTGTGAAGTGCCTTGGTCAAAAGCGAATTCATTTGTATCGGGTTGGACGTTGCCAGATCAAGCGCAACTGAAAAAATCGGCGAGGCATCGGCACTGACAAGTTTTTCGATAGATGCCGCGGGCGACCTCGAAGGCATCGCCGAATCTGTAAAATCAACGGACGCGACATTCGAACTCTCGGCCCCGGAGGGAACCATTATGTTAACGACAACACCCACCAGGCTTCCAAACAGTACCAGTATTATCGCTGCCGTAATCAAACGGCGAAACATCAGATGCCTGGCGCCTTCCACTTCACCGCGGGTAACTGAATAATCGTTAAGGATAAATTTACGCTCGAGCGATACCTTTGTT
>VRUF01000271.1:1357-3485 GCA_019456245.1 Planctomycetota bacterium
GCCTGCTCGATCGGCACTTCGTTTAAGAGGCTTTTCATTACTCTTAAACGAGCAAGTTTTGCATTGATCGTAGGATCATGCTCCATCAGGCGTTTGATCTCTGTGCACTTACGATCGGACAACTCGCCGTCGACATAGCAATTCAGTAATTCGTCAAGTTTTTCTCTGTCCATTTCTGTCATTTCAACATCGCTTCCAGAATTTTCCGCAAATTCTTTCTTGCCCTGCTAAGCCTGCTCTTTACAGTACCAAGTTCCAGATCCATAGCTTCTGCGATTTCAATATAAGCCATCTGCTCGATATCTCTTAGCACAACTATCGTACGCTGCTGGTCATCGAGTTCTGAAAGAGCCTGCGTTACAATCTCAATAGTTTCTTTTCTCTGCGCAAGCTTTATCGGATCGGATGATTTATTGTCTACAAGAAAACTACCCAGTTGTCGGCGACAATCCTCACCATCGCCTGAAACCGTCGTATCAAGAGAACGCATCGCCATCTTATTACTTCTGCTGCAATAATTAAGTGTAAGATTTACCGCAATCCTGAATAACCATGTGTAAAAGGTGCTTCTATAGCCAAAGGTTTCGACCTTTTCTATTACTTTGACAAACGTCTCCTGCGTAAGTTCCGCAGCATCGTCTCGATTTCCAGAAATTTTCAAGACGACATTATATATCCTGTCTTGGTATTTAACGATAAGGCGATGCATAGCCGCAGAATCGCCCTTCTGGCACTGCCGGACAAGAGCCGCATCGTCAATACTGATATTTTCAAGTTGTCCCTGCACTTTGCTTTCCTAATGCTCCGGTTGATCGGATATATTTTTTTCAACGTAACACCACCACCCGCATCCATTTACCCCCATAAAATCAGCCTCGCCAACCTGCCCGCCCTAGTTGGTTTCTTCGTAGCCTACGGCGAAGTAGAATAACGAAGGAGGAAAGCCCCGCATTCCAAATTCTACTTTCTATATAAGTCTATGATTGCAGATATGGAACGGAACGTCAAGTCATTTGGTAGTTTTGGAGGCAACCTATTTATCCGCTGATTACCTCTGTGCCTTGATCCGGGATGTGGTCTGGATGCGTTTTCCATCGCCGGTCAAACAAGTCACATCAAGTATATATTCTGTCCCGGCAACAACACGAAAATCCGTTTTAAGGCTGAAAACGTATAATCTGAGGTAATCCTGCCAGTATTCATTGTTATCCTGAGCATCAAAAAGGACAATATCAGGCCAGATGTACAAACGCTTGCCTTTGGACTGCCCTGAACGGGATACAAAATCATACAATTCGAACCGAAATTTTCCCGGAGCTTTTATACGTGATCCAAAAGAGTCCAAAACATCAAGATAGACCTGCAATTGAGAACCGGCTGCATCCTGAGATTCTAATTTCAATTCTGTAAGGCGGACAATATGGATTGTCTCAACACCATAGACACATCCTATAGGAAGATCTTCCCCATTTTCATCCCCAGAAACCGATGTACCCTGCACACATCCCTCCAGCAGCACAAAAACGGATGCAGCAATGATACCCAGAAATATAATTTTAAATAAACAACTCTTATACATTACAATACCA
Source organism: Planctomycetota bacterium (assembly GCA_019456245.1). Classification (GTDB taxonomy): domain Bacteria; phylum Planctomycetota; class Phycisphaerae; order Sedimentisphaerales; family Anaerohalosphaeraceae; genus VRUF01. The sequence continues at coordinate 2,947 of VRUF01000271.1, forward strand.
CTATAAATCTTCATCGAGTATATGACCAAGGCGCCTTTTCTTGGTTCGTAGGTAATCAACATTATGCTGACCGGGCTCTGCCATCAGCGGCAACTGCTCGGTAACGCTAATACCATAAACCTGCAGCCGATCTACCTTCTTAGGATTATTCGTAAGTATCCTTATCTTGCTCAGCCCAAGGTCCCTGCATATCTGGGCTCCAATTCCATAGTCACGCTTATCGGCCATAAACCCCAACTGTATATTAGCATCGACCGTATCATACCCTTCTTCCTGTAGCTTATAAGCACGCAGCTTATTCGCAAGCCCTATACCGCGACCTTCCTGCCGAAGATAGATCAATGCTCCCTTACCTGCCTTTTCGATCATCTTCATGGCAGTAATAAGCTGATAACCGCATTCGCAACGTTGCGAATGGAAAAGATCGCCCGTCAAACATTCCGAATGCACACGAACAAGAACCGGGTCATCCTGCTTGACAGGATGGCCATCGTCATCAAGTTCTCCCACACCGCCTTTGCAAAGGGCAAGATGCGGCT
>VRUF01000272.1:0-350 GCA_019456245.1 Planctomycetota bacterium
CGCCAATATCCTCAATGCCTTGAAAGCATATGAGCGGTCACTCGCTGCCGCGAAAATCCATGCCGTCGAGGCACAAGTTCGAAGAATTGTGTTTGCGCGCGACAATTATCGCTGCATTTATTGTGGTGCTACCAAAGATCTGGTTCTCGATCACTTCATTCCGTTCGTCGAGGGCGGGTCGAGCTCGCAGTTGAATATTGTCACGGCCTGCAGTTTATGTAACGACGCGAAACACGACAGCAATCCGGCCGTCTTCATCGCGATGATTGCTGTCTCAGACAACACATAATTGAGCACGTTTTGGGGCGATTTATATCCCCAGACCCTGTTTATTTCCCAGGAGCCGAAAT
>VRUF01000272.1:360-836 GCA_019456245.1 Planctomycetota bacterium
GGGCGAGCCTGATCGCGTATGAAAGCCATGTCAAATATGACCGCCCCGCTTCCGCACCTTCACAAGGCAGCCGTCTGAGCCTATGCGATTGTGATAGCCAACTGCCATCTGACCAGGCGGCTGCCCCTTATATTCCCCAGACCCTGTTTATTTCCCAGGAGCCGAAATCAGTGACTCGTAAGTTATTGAAAAATGGCGCGCCCGGAGAGATTCGAACTCCCGACCGCTCGGTTCGTAGCCGGGTACTCAAAACGCCGTATGTCCCTGTTTTCTTTTCGAATTACCCATCCGCTGTGGGGAATACTTTCGCTCATTTGTACCCGATAAGTGCTTGTTTCATAGCGATACACCCCCTTTTTATTACCCAGTCCCTTCGCGCATCTGAGGCGGCGAAATGAGCACCTTCGACGCCCCAGCCCGTTGCCCAACCGACCCGCCCCCAGGAGCTGTTACCTGCCTGGCCTGTAAAGGTGAGG
>VRUF01000272.1:846-3485 GCA_019456245.1 Planctomycetota bacterium
GTACGTCGACGTGAGCATTCTCGACGCTCCAGCACAGCCAATCCAACCGCCACCAGATGCCGTGACTTGCCTGGCCTGTAAAGGCGAGGGCCTGGACGAAGACGACGAATACTGTCCGGTCTGTAAGGGCAAGGGCTGGGTCCAATGACGACAGGAATAACCATGCCCGGCAAAGAAACTGAGGTACCGCGTCTAATCCCAGTCGCAAAGTGGGACCAGTACCATCCATGGCCAAGTCCGCAATCGATACGAAATCGGCTTCATGCTGCCAAGGGCGGAAAAGATCCGGAATTTTTGGAATGTATTGTAAAAGTTGGCGGGCGCGTGTTGATCGACGAGGCTAAATTTTTCAACTGGATTGAACTGACATCGGAGACTAACAGATGAATAACGTTGTTCCATTAACCGCGAAATCACAAGCGACTTATCCTGAGCATCTCAAAGAGATTGGCGCGCGCATCAATGGTTTGATCAAGCAATACGATGACTGTCGGTTGCACTTAGCCGTCGAGCTCGCACAAGCCAAAGCTGTGTGCAAGAAGGCCGGTGTTATTTTCAAGTCCTGGGTGAAAGAGGAACTCCGCCTTTCGTATCCGGAAGCGGCACGGCTCGCGAAAATCGGTGCAGCCGATGATCCTGTGAAGGCGATAGTTGATCTGCGCAACAACACAAAGAAAAGTGTGAAGCTGCGCCGGGACAAAAACAAAAGTGCGCTACGTAGCGCACTTTTCACCGATGCCCGCGAAAGCTACATCGATCATCTGAAACAGCGAAACAAACACGAACGTATAGCAGAGATTTATCGATTACTCGATGAGATTAATCTATCAGTGATGGACTTCGTTAAAGTTTTACGCTTGAGGAAATAAAATGGATACAACACCAAAGCCCCCGTTTTTGCGGGGATTACAAAATCAGAAGTGGACGGTCGCCGGTGCGATAAGCGAGCTGATTGACAACTCGCTCGGATCTGGCCGTGGCAATGCAAGACATGTCTGGATCGAACATGACGTTACAAACAGACGAATCACAGTATCCGACGATGGTCGCGGCATGGACCATATAGGTAGGCTATTTCAGCTTGGTAACACGATCGGTAGGTCAGTCGGCGATATTGGTGAATACGGATCGGGCGGGACGATGGCGATTCTATGGTTGTCATCGGTTGTGGAAATATACACGCTGCTTAATGGTCGACTTGCCAAGCATCGCAGAGATTGGCGAGAGCAGCTCAAAGCCGATACATTTTTCTCTGTTTCTGATGAGTGGGTAAAGGCAACACCTGCCAATACCCCGATCGGCCTTTGGGAAGCTGGTCACGGAACGTTGATAATATGCCACCTGCGGCGCGAGAGGCAATTTCTTGAAGCAAATGTAATAAGGGACTTACAGAACAATTACGCTCCAGGTATAAGGAATGGCAAACAGATCGTTTGGAAAACTATTAGGAAGGGTCGGCTAAGTGATAGCAGGGCGCTTAGTGAACCTTATCTGGAGCTGACAGATTCGATCAGCTTTGACTTTGTATTAGATACTGGTAAAGCCTATCTTGGCGTCATGGGTCGAGCTGGTATCGTTGATGATCTTTCGTATGCACAATCCAGGATGGCCATCGGGTATGCGCATCGCATCATATGCCGCACAAGAGATTGTTATCAGAATGAAGCTGGGGAAAGATTTTCTGGTACTGGCGTGTGCGGTTGGATTGACCTTGGTGAAGGTTGGCAGCCTTATCTCTCAACGACTAAAAACAGCATTGATGATGATCGAATTTATCAAGTCTTGATGAATCATCTTTTTGATGAGTTAAGGCCACTGCTCAGCAAGATAGACGACAAGACATTAAATGTGATTTTCAACGGTCTTGAGTTGTCTGTGCAAGATTCTCTCAATGATTTGTCATCGCTAAAGGTGAAGGATATACGGGAAGCCGTGCCTCTACACGTGGTTTACCCTCCTGGAGTGAATCCGCCTACTCCGGCCGCTGAGCCATTAGCGCCCGGTCCAACTGTAGAAATCAAACATCAGGTGGCAGGGCCAGACGAGGGTCCTGATGTGGAAATAGAGACTTGTGCGCAATGTGAAATTATTGTGGTTCAGCTTAGCAATAAAGAGATGAATGGCATTCTTTGCATGGCTTCTGTGGTGCGCAACGATGTCATTGTTCAGGTGAATAAAGATCATCCATATGTTGAAGAAGCAGTAAAGGCAAAACCGCCGAAACGCGAAGCAATTATATACATGATCGTGCGGGAAATGGCTGTATCTATTGCGGGTGAGATTACGCTGCAAAAAAAGATTTTCCCGGCAAAGATTTTTAAATTGCTGCAAGAGATGGAAGATTCTGAAAAGGAACGACACATAACGCGTTTTCTTGTGGATCGGGCGTCGTAATGCAAGATAACTGACCAAGTAAGGCAATGAACGACTACGAAAAAAGTATTGCGCGAGATTTCCTGATTATCGGTGTGGTGCTGGGAATCGTACTCGGCGTTTGTGCCTTCGCGATTGTGACCAGTTAGGACCAGGGTAAAGATATGCACGAGATAACAAGTATCCCAATTAAAAACATTCTGCGATCGACGACGGAATCTCAGACTGCACGGCGCCAAAGTTTTGATAAGGGCAAACTCGCAGAA
>VRUF01000273.1 GCA_019456245.1 Planctomycetota bacterium
GCTCCTTAATCCTCGCCATCCATGGCTCGTCATTCGTCGCTACCAAAAGCCCTCCGCTTGCCTGCTAACGGAAGGTGAGCGCTCGCTGCCCTCTTTACGGCCAGCTTCTAATGGTAAACAAGCTGGGGTTTTCCCGGACCGACTGCCTTTAGCTGACCTACCCAGGGGGGTCTGCTGCCCCGCCAACCCAGGGCCACCTCCTCAGCCCGGGCCTTTCTGGCGGGGCCGGACAGCACTCCTTCATTACGCCGGCGGGATGAAGCAAGGCAACCTTAAGGAGTTTGCCTGCTGCTCCCTAGATTGCTCACCAGGTTGGGTATTGGGGGTGCTGTCCTTTGTGCCGGAGCGAAGTGCCGGTCTGCTTGGGAATCAGGTTTGCATGGAATACTACCCGATGCACAGACAGCCAGGCACAGCAGACGAGACTTCAGCAAAAAAAGCCAAGCAAGTCGGCAGAATCTCAGTTATCTGCAGAGCCATGGATGGCGTCAGACGCCTGGTGGTGGTTGGGTCTGCAAATAGATGCTATTCAAGAAAGTCAAGCCAGTAGAAAAAAAGATTGGTGCACGAATTCGATAGCCACCAGGCGGATGCTGCATATAACCGTGATTCTGTCGGTGAGGGGCATGGATGCCCCGAATGTAACTTGCGCCAGGAGGCGAGTATAATCTCTTGAGGTTCTCAGAAAAGATAATACGGTTGCGCCGGCGAAACTGGGTCTGCTGTGCTGACGTTCAGGGTCTATCCCCTTGCAGGGCGGATAATAGTCAGGAGATTTATCCGCGACGGATATATTTCCCCACTGCTACAGGCTGAATTATCTAGAAGGATACTTTAGGATTGATTAATATTTTAATCTGATATCCTAACCGTAAAAGGAAATTCTCAAAATCTTCCCAAGTTAAGCCAAAGGCTTTTACATCAGCTAATCCAAGATATCCAATAACCTCTCGTAGCAGTTCAGCATCTTTTTCTTCAAACTCAGGTTCCATCATTGCCCATTCAGCCCAATCTACTAATTCTTTTAAAGTAATACGGTGGTGGAGATAATCTATGAGTTTCTGAGCTGCTGTCTGGCGAGTTATCCTCATCAATCCTCCTTTACTTTGGAATGTCCCTTATCAACTGGATACTTTTCATGAACTTCAACTAATTCTCCATGTTCATTATAAATCTCTTGATAAAATCTTAATGTCCTCTCTGAAGCATCAACTTCCTTGACATAATGTGCTTTCCAACCATGATGACCCTTAACTTCACAGAAATATCTTCTATGGCCATTAGAAAGCTCCTCCCAGGCACCATATTTTTTCTCATTACTCTTGCGTTTACTTAGATCTATCATGAATCTGTATCAATATTCACCCCCCTGCATGTGCCAAGACTGAAATCGACGAACAGAGCAAATATCGGAAGGTGGATTTCTGCCTCATACTATCAAGCATATAAGGCAGAGAGCCATCTGCTGTCTTTCTGCCTGTAATAATAAACCATTCTGTAATTCCTGCAAACTGAGCGGTGATTATTCTTCTGCCCCATGCGCTAGCAAGAACTCTTCTATTTCCTTAAACTCCTTTACCCGCGCTACCTTTAAGGGACTGTTTCCTTTCTTGTCTTTTATGTTTATGTCAGCGCCAAGCTCATAAAGCCGCTCAACAGTTGTCAGGTGTCCGCCAACCACTGCACGAAAAAAGGGCGTTTCTCCATCTTTGTTCTTAACATCAAGTTCAGCGCCTTGGGAAATGAGATAATCGATAATATCGACATGATTATAAAATGCTGCCTTATGAAGAGGACGGGAACCAATATAGGTGGAGTCATTGACATTAAAACCTAATTTTACGAATATTTTTACAATTTCAAGATTCCCTGATTTCACCGCATCAAATAAAACCGATGCTCCCCAAGCGTCTCTCAGGGTAATGTCTGCACCATGAGATAATAGATAGTCGATAATCTCTCGATAGCCGTTATAGGCAGCACTGTTTAAGGGAGTAATTTTAGCATCATCTTGAGCGTTAACATTTGCTCCGTTTTCTACCAATAGCTTCACAAAATCATAATGACTATGAATAGCAGCCAAATGTAGCGGTGTTTCCAAGGAGCTGTTCAAAGCATTCGGATCTGCTTCTTGCTCTACTAGAATCTGTGCGATCTCATAGGAGTTCTGCCACACCGTGGTGTGTAAGAGAAATCCCTCATGTGTTTTCATATTTACGTCCGCGCCGTTATCCACCAGATATTTGACTAACTCAACATCTTCCGCCTGAACCGCTGCATACAGGGCAAAATAACCATCACGCGCTCGCTGATTAATATCAAAGCCTTCTTCGATCATCTTATCAAGGGCGGCTATATCTCGCTCCTTGACTTTTTGAATGAACAGTTCGGCCTTTTTCTCTGCGCACGTCGCCGCAATTAACAAAACAACAATGAGCGGGATAAGCCTATGTAACCTTCTCATCAATTATCCCAGTACTTACGATAGTTTTTCCACCACTCATCCATCTGTTTCCACTGCTCAAAACTCCAAACATGTTGCTTATATCCATCAGTCGTGCCAATTCCATAATCCATCATATAAGGTCGATCGATATACCTCTCCCCGAAGGAATCGATACGAATCTTCCAGTCTTCATAGGTATAGTAATGGCGAAAGGTTAACCCTGGGTTATTCCGCAGGAAATTCTTATAAGCACCACGAATATCTTCCATTTTTGTACTATTCACGAATTGTTGAAATACGAAATGGGTCAAACGTTCCAGATCCTCTTTATTTTCCGCAAAATTAGGAACACCCGATTCCCACCAGTAGGCGGCAAACTCTTTCTCGATGACAGCATTCACTCCGGAAGCCACACCCTGGATGAGCCCATCAATAACTTTTAATGCATTGGAAACGCCTCCAACCACGCCGGAACCGGGCACCTTCGTGTTCTTGATCCATTCGTATCCAGTAATCACATCATCGATTAACCCTATGACTTCTGTACTTACCCCGACAGCATCTGCTCCAAGTCCGTATAGAGATTTTAAAGCTCCAAAATAATCTTCTTCGTCTACTATATCAAAGAGAGGTCTGGCCATATCAACTCGATCTTTGTTTGAAAAGAAATTGTGGATTTTATCGAAGAGGGATAGCGTCAAGCCACCAGTATTTCTTATAGTATGTATCGAAGCGGCTACTTGATCCTGCTCCAATTTCATAACGTAATACTCACTGCCTCGTAACCGTGCCCCAATGGCTTTGCCGCTCCACTTCTCAATATTGTAGAAATCACCATCTTCGCTGCTATAAGTCTCATCCACATAAGTATTAAAGAATTCTTCTCCTAGATCTTCGGAAAGCCTGCTGGCGACAACATTTCGTAAAAGTTTGTCATCCCGATCAATAAGCTCAAAACCGTAATCTGAGGCTATTCTCAGAGCCATCTCG
>VRUF01000030.1 GCA_019456245.1 Planctomycetota bacterium
GTTTAATCGGGCTTGGTCTTTTGACGGTTGCTTTTTCCAGCAGCGTGTATCTGATCTGGCCTGTGAGTGAAAACGGTTTTCCCATGGGTAACGGTGGTATACTCGGTATAGCCACGGGTTCGTTTTTGCTTGAGAACGCTAAGACGTTCGGTGCTTTTATCATCCTTGGCAGCGTTTGGATCGTTGGTCTGGTTTTGCTGGCTGACGCATTGCTGTTCGCCAGTATGCGCTGGCTTGGTGTCGGTGTGGGCCGCTGCTGCGGTTTTATGGCACCGGCATTGTCTGCTGCGAAGGAGCATTCCAGCAGGTTGAGCGATATATGGGATCGGATCAGCCGTCGGCAGCGTGTTGAGGTTGGTCTTACCGCTGACGGCGATGCCGCGCTTGAGGAGATGACGGACGAGGACGAATACGAGTATGAATATGTCGATGAAGATGAGGACGAAGACGAAGAAGAGGAGGTTGTTGTTGAGGGGGCAGGGAAGAAGAAGCGCAAGGGCAGGAAAAAACGCGGAGGCGGGAAGAAACCAAAGCCGTACGAGCCTAAGACTTACGACGATTATGAGCTTCCGCCGCTGGATTTGCTTGAGGAGCCTGAGGTTGGTTATGCGGCGGGCCAGGTTAAGATGGTCGAAAAGAAGGCTCGGGTGCTTGAGGGTCTTTTGCTGGAGTTTGGGATTCATGCGAATGTTGTTAGTACCGAGCCTGGACCTGCGATAACGATGTATGAGCTTGAGCTTGCTCCGGGTATCAAGGTGAGCCAGATAGCGAATCTTTCCAACGATATGGCCCGTGCCTTAAGTGCCGGTTCAGTTCGTGTTGTTGCTCCTTTGCCTGGCAGGCATACTATAGGTATCGAGGCTCCGAATACGAATCGCGAGATCGTTCGTCTAAAGGGCGTGATCGAGGATGCCGGCGCTAAGGCCAACCGGATGAGTATTCCGTTGTTTTTGGGCAAGAGTTCTTCCGGTGAGGCACTGGTTAGCGATCTTGCGGCGATGCCGCATCTTCTTATTGCGGGCACTACCGGTTCGGGTAAGAGTGTTTGCATCAATACGATCATAACAAGTGTTATGATGACGAAGCGTCCGGACGAGGTGAAGCTGATCTTGATCGACCCTAAGATGGTTGAGATGGCGAGTTTCGAGTCGATGCCGCATTTGATGTGTCCGACGGTGACTGAGATGCGTCGCGCAGAACAAATACTGGAGTGGGCGACGACGAAGATGGACGAGCGGTACGAGCTTTTGGCGGAGGCGAAGGTTCGGAATATTGCCTCTTACAACAAACTCGGCAGTGAGGAGATCATCAGGCGTTTTCAGCCGTCGACACCTGAAGAGGAAGCTAAGATACCGAAGCGTCTTCCTCATATAGTTATTATTATCGATGAGCTTGCGGACCTTATGATGACGTCGGCGAAAGAGGTTGAGGCTTATATAGTTCGTATCGCCCAGAAGAGCCGTGCGATCGGTATTCACCTGGTTGTCGCGACGCAGCGTCCTCAGGCTACGGTTGTTACTGGTTTGATCAAGTCTAATATGCCGTCTCGGATAGGGTTTAGGGTTGCGGCTCGTATGGACAGCCGGATCATTCTCGATCAGAACGGAGCTGAGACGCTGTTGGGTCAGGGCGATATGCTGTTTTTGAAGCCGGGTACGAGCGACCTGGTGCGTGCTCAGGGAGCTTTTGTCAGCGACGAGGAGATACATGCGATTGTCGATCACCTGAAGGAAACGGCGGCGGCACAGTTCCATCCGGAGCTTATGCAGCTTAACCGGATCGATCTTTCGGGGATAAGTAAAGACGATCTTTATGAGGATGCCGTGCGCATGGTTCTTGAGACGGGCCGCGGGAGTGTGTCTCTGCTGCAGAGGCGGTTGGGTGTCGGTTATGCCAGGGCGTCGCGGATAATCGAGATGATGGCGGTGGGCGGATTGCTTGGTGAGTATAAGGGGAGCCAGGCTCGGGAGGTTACTATGACGCTGGATGAGTATGATGCGATGCGTAAGCAGATGGTTGAGGACGAGGTTGCCGGGTATGCTGATCTTGCCGATGCCGATGAAGGCGATGAGGAAGAGGGCGAAGAGGAAGAATATGAGGATGAGGAGTACGAAGAGGAAGAGGGGGATGAGGATGAAGAATACGAAGAAGATTGAGTGATAATGTAAAGGTGAGGGTTTTCGATGGGCCAGATAGTGATGCAGGTCAAGAAGGTTGAAGAGGCGGGTTATTCTTCGGCTTTGCGGGGGTTGTCTTTTAATAAGAAACGCACGGTGAAGGAGATGGAGAAGGTTTCCAGGAAGCTGGCGTCTGTTGGGCACGGTCACAATAAGTTTCTTGAGAGTATGATCGTATGGCTGGAGGTGAAGGGGCCGCGGTATTGGTGGCAGGAGGCGGATACTTATCGTATTTCGACGAAACAGAGCGAAAGTACGATGCATACGCTGACGCAGGAGCTGGTGAATGTGCGGATGGATGATGGCGAGGCGGTGGCATCGTATATCGCGGAGAATTTTGAGGACGGGGCGTGCAGTGTCGAATTGCTTAAGGAAATACGTGTAGCTGCTCAGGGCAGCGATCTTATCGAGATCAAGAGGCGGCTTCCTGAGGGTTTTTTGCAAAGGCGTTTGTGGTGTATGAGTTATAAGACGCTTGCGAATATCATAATTCAGCGACGTCATCATCGGCTTGTTCACTGGCGCAGGTTTATCGAGCAGGTGCTGGAGCAGGTCGATCATCCGGAACTTTTGCCTTCGCTTGAGCGGTTGAAGGAGTAAAAAACACGGTAAAGGCACTACGAATAAACACTAATGAACACTAATTGATTGTTAAAGTAAAGGTCTTTGGTGTTGGTGTTAGTTGCAGGGGGTGGACTTTTTTGGGCGGTTCGGCTAGTATATACTTATGATTAAATTGATTCGAGAGTTAGTTGTGCTGCCTTTGCGGCTTTTGGTTTTGGTTTGCCGGATTGTTCCGGTGTTCGATCAGTATGCGCTGGTTAAATGGATATGGAAAATTGGCAGGGCGGTTGAAGATGGGTGTACTCTGATAAGCATGATTGGCCAGAAAGAAGGTTTGGAGGCTGCGCAGGTTTTAGCAGGGCAGATATTGACCGAGACGAGGTCGGCGAGGGTTGCTGTTGTTATAGGTATCATGGAGAGTCAGAATAATCCGGATTTTATTTCGATTAAGGGGTGGATTGACCGGGCAGAGGAGCTTGACTGCGATGACGGCCAGCTTCTTTTGATCCTGAAGTTTGTCTGTAGTATGCACTTTCCAGAATACAACAACAAACAGATTGTTGATGAAATGATTGCGTGTAAATATCTTCCGATGGAGTATTCTCGGGCAGCTCTTGTTGAAAAAGCTGATATCTTGTGTAGTGAAAAACGCTGGGAAGAGGCAGAACTAATCGCCGATCACCTGCTTTGCGTCAAAGAAGATTCGCACGCCAGGATTTTTAAATGGATAGTGTCGCTGCAAAGAGCAGATCACGGGCAAGCTGAAATCCACTTTGCAAAGTCAAAAGGCAATATTCCTGAACATTATCATTCGGCTTTGGTGGGGCAGGGTTATCTTTATCTTGGGCGGGATGATGAGGCTATGGGGTGGCTTTATGAGGCTGTAAAGGGCGGTTTGCGATGGCCTATGCAGAAGGAATCGCCGGTTGGGCGTATGTTGCAAAGCGATAAATTTGCTGCTTATTGTGCTGGGAGGAATTAGATGGATTTTTTGGTGTTTGCTTTGTTTTTGCTGCCTGGGCTTGTTGTTGGTTTGACGGTTCATGAGGCTGCTCATGCTATTACGGCGAAGTGGCTTGGTGATCGTACCGCTGAGAAGATGGGGCGGGTTAGCCTTAATCCTTTGCGGCATTTGTCGCTTTATGGCACGCTTGCGCTGTTTGTGCTGCATTTTGGGTGGGGTAAGCCTGTTATTGTTAATCTTTACAATTTCAAGAAGCCTAAGTTTTACTACCTGCTTAGCTCGCTGGCTGGGCCGGTTTCTAATCTGCTGATTTGCGGGGTTTGTCTTGGGGTTTTGTATTTGCGTCCGCTGGGTCTTGTGGAGGCGTTTCTGGGGTGGACGTTCCTTATTAATGGAACGCTGGCGGCGATCAATATGGTTCCGGTTCCGCCTTTGGACGGCAGTAAGATATGGCCCTGTCTGATACCGGGGATGAAACCGACGATATCGGGGAAATGGTCGATGATTTGGATGGCGGTGCTGCTTGTGGGGATATTGAGCGGCGGGATAGGTAAGGTGCTGGGCCCGGTGCAGAAAACAATGCTGCGAATGCTGCCGGAATATAAGACTATTGGGGTGGATAATAGTGTAGAGTCAAAACCTGTTATTTATGACGATAAGTCGAGTGATGATAAAGAGTTAAGTTGGGTTGAGGGTGCTGCGGGACATTGAAATTGCCATGTCCAGGTTCCCGCTTTCGCGGGAATGACAAGGGGGGTTTGTTTCGTAACGGATGGGGTAAATTCGAGAAAAATTTAGAAAGTTGTTGCATTTTTTGATTTTTTGTGTATATTCCTCTTTCTGATTGCCTTGTCGCATGGGGTTGCTTGTGCGTTTTTTGGGGCTGACTGCTATCGCGGCATGGTCAGCTCAAGCCTCCGACAATGGCCAGTTCGGCCTGCTATGCGGGCTCCGCGACCTACTTTGAGATGCGTTTTTTGAGATAGCGGAAGTGCTATTTATTTTGTGAATATTTTTTTGCGCGAGCGTCAATGCGTGATATTTGTGAGTATAGTTGCTACCCGGTGGTGTAATTGGCAACACTCGAGGTTTTGATCCTCGCATTTCAGGTTCAAGTCCTGGCCGGGTAAATTAAATGATTAATGTTTAATGTTTAATGATTAATGATGAGTGAAAGCGTTGCTGTTATATTGGCTGCCGGGCAGAGTAGGCGGATGAAGACCAAGCTTGCTAAGGTTATGCATGAAGTATGCGGTCGGCCTATGCTTTCTTATGTTGTCGATGCCTGTAGAACCGCAGGTGTTGGCAAAATTATTATTGTTGTTGGTTATGGGAAAGAACAGATCGTTGAGCGTTTTGGCGGTTGCTCTGATATTGTTTTTTCCGAGCAGGCTGAGCAAAAAGGTACCGGGCATGCTGTTATGTGCTGCAAAGAACATCTTGCGGGATTTTCCGGTCAGGTGCTTATTCTTTGCGGCGATGCTCCGCTGGTTCGCAGCGAGATGATCGCGACGCTTATGGAGCAGCATTTGGCAGATAAAGCTGCAGTTACGCTTGCTACTACTGTAATGGACGATCCGTTCGGGTATGGGCGAATTGCCCGTGATAGTGACGGTAATATCCAGGGAATTGTTGAACATAATGATTGCAGCGAAGAGCAGCTTGGGATAACGGAAATTAATCCCGGTTACTTCTGTTTTGATAATAAAGTTTTGCTTGAGGTGCTTGACGAGATCAAGCCTGATAATGCAAAGGGTGAGTATTATCTTACCGATGCATTGCATATCGCTCTTGCGAAGGGTTATAAGGCGACGGCTGTTACGGCTGTTGCAGCTGAGGATGCGATGGGTGTTAATAATCGCGTCCAGCTTAGTGAAGCGAGCAGTATCATGCGGCATCGTATATTGGCTTTGCTGATGGATAACGGCGTTACGATTGTTGATCCTGGTAATACGTGGATCGATAATCGTGTAGTGATCGGCCAGGATACGGTTATCGAGCCGTTTACGTATATTCATGGCGCTACTTGTATTGGTAAGAATTGCAGGATCGGGCCGTTTGGTTATCTTCGCGATGCTGCGATCGAAGACGGGACAGAAAGAAAAAACTGAATATCCAACACTCAACACGCAATGATGAAGTGAAGGATACGGCCTGGCGGCCGATACTATTTTATAAAAACAGTTTTAATTTTGAGGCTATAAGTTGATACAGACTATAAAGGTATTCAGCGGTACGAGTAATCCGGGATTGACGGAGTCTATCTGTTCGTATCTTGGTATATCGGTTGGCGAAGCCAGGATAGAGTCTTTCCCCGATGGCGAGAAGTTTCTTCAGCTTGAGGACGACGTTCGCGGTAAGGACTGTTTTGTAGTTCAGTCAACGTGTAATCCTGTTGATGAGAATTTGATGGAGCTTTTAATTTTTCTCGATTGTCTTCGCCGGGCAAGTGCAGCGAGGATAACTGCGGTTATCCCTTATTTTGGTTATGCCCGTCAGGACAGGAAAGACGCAGGGCGTGTTCCTATTACTGCGAAGCTGGTTGCGAACCTGATAACGACGGCAGGTGCGGACAGGGTTGTTTCGATCGATATGCATGCTGCACAGCTTCAGGGATTTTTTGATATTCCGGTCGATCATTTGCTGGCCGAGTCTGTTCTTTCTCGCTATTTTAAGAAAAAGAAAGTCGCCGATCTTACCGTAGTTGCTACCGATGTTGGTAATATCAAGATGGCGGCGAGGTATGCTTCGGTGCTTGGCGGTGAACTTGCGATAATCCATAAGAGGCGTATAAACGGCAGTGAGGTCGAGTGTAACGAGATTATCGGCGAGGTTGCCGGTCGTAATATTATCATGTGTGACGATATAATATCTACGGCTGGTACGATGTGCAGCGGAGCGAAGGTTTTGAAGGAGCGTGGCGTAAAAAACATTACGGTAGGAGCTACGCACGGTGTTTTTGCCGGTGAGGCGATCGAGCGGATAAACAATGCTCCTTTTGATGAGGTGATAGTGACCGATACAATACCTCTTAATGACGGTGTGCGTGCTATAGAAGGCCTGAGGGTGCTTACTGTTACGGAGCTTCTCGGCGAGGCGATCAAACGGATTCATAAAAATGAATCTGTAAGTGCGATGTTTAGCTGACAAACCGGCCTGTCGGCCGGTTTGAGAATGATTAATGATTAATGTTAAATGTCTAATGAAGGATACGGCCTGCGGCCGAGGCATTTTTATAAAAAAACAGTCGTTTATTAAATCTGACAATTGATATTGTGAGGAAGTTATGGCAGATACAGTTTCATTGAAGGCAGAAATACGAGAAGGATTAGGCAGTAAGTGTGCTGCGAAACTTCGTAAAGGCGGCAAGCTTCCGGCAGTGATGTACGGTCACGGTAAGGAAGCGTTGAGCATAGCACTCGACGGGCATACTTTTGTCGAGGAATTGCACCACGGTCACCGTCTTTTTGAAATTGACGCTGGCGGCAATAAGCAGATGGCATTGGTTAAGGCTCTTCAGTACGACCACTTTGGCAAAAATATGATCCATGTCGACCTGATGCGTGTTGATATGTCCGAGCATGTGACGGTAAAGGTGAAGATCGAGCTTCGTGGTACCCATATCGGTGCTCAAAGCGGCGGAATGATAGATTCTCATCTTGACGAGCTTGAGGTAGAGTGTGCGGTGTCCGATATCCCAGATGTGATCCAGGTTGTGATCAAGGATATTGACGTTGGCGATGCTATTCATGCCGGCGAGATAGAGCTTCCGGCTGGGATGACTTTGAAGACGCCATCGGATGCACTTGTTTTGGCTTGTCATGTTGTTGCGGCAGCTAAGAGTACCGAAGAGCTCGAGGAAGAGCAGGCGGTTGCTCCTGAGGTTATTACAGAGAAGGCCGAAGAGGGCGAGGCTGGGCCCGAAGGGGCTTAATGCGAGGTTTTTTCCGACGACTTTTTGGAATAAATGCCGGCTTTGCCGGGCTACCGGGGTCAGTAGAAGATATGTCTGATGTGATGATGATAGTCGGGCTTGGTAATCCGGGCAGTAAGTATGACGGGACGCGGCATAATGTCGGATTTGCGGTTGTTGACAGGCTTGCGGGCCGGTTTGGTGTTGATGTAAAGAAGAAGAAGTTTGGCGGTTTTTTTTGCGAGTGTGTGTTTGAAGGCAAGAAGGTTTTGCTGCTTAAGCCGCAGCAGTATATGAACCGTAGCGGTCAGGTTGTCGCGACGGCGAAAGGTTTTTACCGTGGCGATATCGGTAACCTGATGGTCGTGACGGACGATATGGCTTTGGAACCTGGTCGGATACGTATTCGGTCGAAGGGTTCGGCAGGCGGGCATAACGGTTTGAGCGATATAATCGGCAAGCTTGGTAGTAATGAGTTTGGACGGCTTCGTGTCGGGATCGGACGAAGCGAAGTTATAGCGGGCAGGGATTATGTTCTTGGCAGGCCGACATCAGATGAGCGGGCAGCGATAGAGAAGGCGATAGAAGCGGCAGAGCAAGGTTTGGTTTGCTGGATACGTGAAGGTATTGATCCGGCGATGAACAAATATAATTGCACGGATGGATAGAACTAAAAATAATGAAATATAATACCCTTTAGGGTAGTAAATTTTTGCGAGCAAACTTGTAACTTGCTTTTGTAAAAGCACTTGTCCGCGAAAAACGGGAAATATCAACTAATAACACTATAATATATTTTGCAATGGAGGTAACAATTTGGAAACTGCAGTCATGAAATTGTATGAAGGTTTGTTTCTTGTCGATTCGGCGGATGCCGCGGCGGATTGGGCCGGTACGATCGGAGCAATTGAAAAGGTTTTAAGCCGTGCCGAAGCTGAGGTTGTGTCACTGAATAAGTGGGATGAGCGTAAGTTGGCTTATGACGTGAATGGTCGCGGCCGTGGAACTTATATTCTCTCTTATTTCAAGTGTGGACCTGACAAGATAACGTCTATCGAGAGAGATGTTCAGCTTTCTGAGCAGATTATTCGTGTTATGATCCTGACGACGGATCGTATGGGCGAAGATGACATTTCTAAGGATACTCCGGCAGGTGTGGCGGAGAGGGCGGCGGCAGCGGCAGAGATAAAAGCGGCCGAGGCAGCGGAAATAGCTGAAGCTGAGGCACAGGCGGCGGCGGAGATAGCCGAAGCTGAGGCAGAACTTGCGGCATCGGAATCTGAAGCAACTGAATCGGTTGTCGAAGAAGAGACTGCATCAGGTGATGAGGTCGCCGAATCTGAAGAGTCATCTGATGCTGATGTTGCGGCGGTTGAAGAAACTTTGGACGAAGATGCGGCTGAGCCGGAAGAATCATCGGACGACGCCAAATAGGAAATTCAATCGTGATCGGTATAGTTGCTTTTCTTTGTGACGTGGGTTTGCCTGTAGGCAGGCCGGAAGGGAATTGAGATGGCGAATTACAATAAAGTAATATTGCTTGGTAATCTGACTCGTGATCCGCAGCTATCGTATTTACCAAGCCATACGGCAGTAGTAGAGTTTGGTTTGGCGACAAACCGCACATACAAGAAGCAGGATGGTTCTCAGGGCCAAGAGGTCTGTTTTACTGATTGCCAGATGTTCGGCAAGCGTGCGGAAGTTATCAACAAGTATCTCCATAAGGGTGATCAGTTATTTGTTGAAGGCAGGCTTAAGCTAGACAGTTGGCAGGCTCAGGATGGGTCCAAGCGTAGCAAACTTCGAGTGTTTGTTGAGAATTTTGAGTTTATGGGCGGCGGCAAGGGTCAGGGCCAAGGGCCTACAGGCGATAATAATGCGTCAAATGCAGGGCCTGTCGGTGATGTTGGCGGTGGCGAGCCATTTGGCGGCGGCGGCGGTGGCGGCGGTGGTGCGGACGATATTCCGTTTTAACTGCTGAAATGTAAAAATCAAAAATTAAAATTGAGGTTTCGCCCATTGGGGCGAGGCAATTTTAGTAAAACAATTATTTGGTATTGTTATATAGCTTTGAGGCTAAAAGGTTTTCGTGAGCGGTATTGTCGGGAGTATGTCCTGAATTATCCGTAAACGGAATTGTAAATTTCAATTGGGAGCAGTATAATATGGCAAGAATGGGAACGAAAAGCAAAACGGGTTAGGGCAATAAGAAGCGTCGAAAGTTTGGAACCGGCGTTCGTGACCAGACCCAATGTCGTTTTTGCAGGGAAATCGCAAGTTATGTTGACTATAAGGACACGGATACGCTACAAAAACTTCTTACGAATCGCGGTAAGATATTTTCCCGCAAGCGAAGCGGTAACTGTGCGAAGTGTCAGCGTAAGGTCCAGCGTGCGATCAAACGTGCGCGGTTTATGGCACTTTTGCCTTATTCGACTTAATGATGTACCCTTAAGTGTAATAAATTCCCGCGATTAAGGGCATAACTTATGATGGCAGTGTTATCAGGCCTGGCATAACGGGAAATATTAATTGTGAAGAGTGTAATAAATTTTTCAGATACTTTCTATAGCCGATTAATCGGTGGAGACACATTATGAAGGTTTTACTTTGTCAGGATGTTGAAAAACTTGGGTGGCTTGGAGATGTTGTCGAGGTCAAGAACGGTTACGCCCGGAATTATCTTTTGCCGTGCGGTATAGCTATAGTTCCCAGCGAGAGCAATATTCGTGGGCTTGCTCACGAAAAGGCCCGTGGTTCTGAAGAACGTAAGCTTGCTCACGAGAAGCTTGTCCTTGTCTTAGAGGTCGTTGAAGGCGCCGAAGCCGTTATATCTGCCAAGGCTAATGAGCTCGGTCACCTGTTCGGTTCTGTAAGTGATCGCGATATCGCGGTTAATCTGCGTGAGCAAGGTTATGAAATTGCCGACAATATGGTTGTCCTTGACGAGCATATCAAGGACGTTGGTACCCATGAGGTGTCGCTAAAGCTTGCGGCGGATCTAATTGCGAATATCAGTGTTGTAGTCGTTTCTGAAGATGCAGTTATTGATGCGGAAGAGCCTGTAGCCGATGAAGGAGCTTCAGAAGTTGAAAAGGCGGAGTAATTCAAACTGGCCTATTGGTCAGTTTGAGAGTTGATAGTGGTTGGTTTTTAGTCGTTAGGGAATGATACGGCCTTTCCGCCGTCGCTTCCACCTTCGCCAAGGCTTCGGTGATGACAAGAAAGCTATGGCGAGACAGGACGGCCGAGATATTTTTGTAAAAAGCAACTGTTGCGCGGATAAACGGTATATTTAATCGAGAGCGATATAATTGGCTGAGTCTGTCGGTAATATTGATGCAATGGCCGGTCGGAGTATGCCGGAATCGGCTGAAGCTGAGGCTGCGGTTCTTGGGTCCATGATCCTTGACCGTGAGTGTATCGGCCAGGTTGTTCAGATCCTGCATAACGATTCGTTTTACCGGCTTGAGCACCAGGCGATATTCGATGCGTTGGTGTCTCTTTATGAGAAGAACAGCGCCATCGATCTGGTTCTTTTGCGTGATGAGCTGAAGCGCTGCAATAAGCTGGGCGACGCCGGTGGGGTTGACTACCTTGTGAATGTGGCCGAGTCGGTTCCCTCTTCTGCGAGCGTGGAGTATTACTCGGAGATAGTTCGCGACAAATCATTGATGCGTCAGCTTGTTGTTGCCAGCAACGAAATACTCAGCGAAGCATACGACGAAAGCGGTGAGATCGCCGAAAAGCTCGACCAGGCCGAGCAGCGGATATTCCGAGTAACAGAGAAGCGGATATCCGGTTCAGCCGTTCCATTGAAGGATCTTTTGCACGAGGCTTTTGAAAAGATCGAGTCTCGTGACGGCGGGATAACGGGTCTTACTACGGGATTTTATGAGCTTGATGACAAGCTTTGCGGTCTCCAGGACAGCGAGATGATAATCATAGCAGCTCGGCCGAGTATGGGTAAAACGAGTTTGGCGCTGAATATGGCCGAATATATCGGGGCAGTCGATAACATTCCTGTGGTTGTATTTTCTCTTGAGATGAGCAAGCATCAGCTTGTGGAACGTTTGCTTTGCAGTTGGAGTAAGATAGATTCGCATCTTATCAGGAGCGGTTCGCTAAGCAGCGGACAGCTTGAAGAACTTACTCATGCCAGCGGTGAATTGTTCAGTAAGCCGATTTTTATTGACGACACGCCGGGTATTACTCCGCTTGAGATTCGTGCCAAGTGCCGGCGTTTGAAAAGTCAGCATGATATTAAATGTGTGTTTATCGATTACCTTCAATTGATGAGTATTGGTTCTCGCGTGGAATCACGTCAGCACGAGGTTAGTATAATATCCCGCCAGTTGAAGGCATTGGCTCGTGAACTCGATGTTCCTGTGGTTGTATTAAGTCAGCTTAATCGTGCTGCCGAAGGAAGGGACGGTCACCGGCCCCGTATGAGCGATCTTCGTGACAGCGGAAGTATCGAGCAGGATGCCGATGTTGTAATTCTTCTTCACCGGGAGTCTTATTATCACCGCGGCGATCCGGATTACGATCATGACAGTCCGGAGGCGAATTTGGCAGAAATAATAATTGAAAAACAGCGGAATGGTCCTACCGGTATTATTAATTTGAATTTCAACGGGATGTATACACGTTTCGAGAACAGGTCTCGTGTGGAAGAGACGTCAAGCCCATTTTAGGAGAAAGTTATGGACGTTTGGAAAGGATTTCAAATCAGGTTTTCTTGTGTTGCTTTGCTGTTGCTGTTTTTTTGCGGTTACGGTTTTGGCGGAGATGCCGCGATCGATAGCGCCGAAGGTTTGGTCATCTCGAGCATAGAGGTTTCCGGTAATGCGATGATCGGGCGTGAGGAGATATTGTCCAGGGTTCAGTCTCGTGTCGGTCGTGAATATTCCAGTAAATTTGCAAGTCAAGAGTCGGCTCGTATTGGTAAGTTGGATGGAATTAAGTATTCCGAGTACTCCGCCGAGGTGGTAGACGGAAAGGTTCGGCTTGTGTTTATTGTTCAGGAACAGTTAAGTATCCGTTCGATATTGTTTTTGGGCAATAAAGGTATCAAGGACAAGGCTCTCAAAAAAGCAACGGGTTTTAAGGAGGGCGGATTTCTTGACGAATCCCTGGCGTCGATAGGTATAGGCGATCTGGAGAAGCTGTACCATAAGAAGGGTTATGCCAATGTCAAGATAGGTCTGAACAAAGCGAGTTTAAGGTCCGGCAAACTGGTATACGAGATTACCGAAGGTCCTCGGATACGTATCAAACAAGTGAGTTTTTCCGGTAACGAAAATATTACGAGCAAGGCACTTTCGAAGGCGATAAAGACTCGGAAACGTAAATTTCTTTTCTTCCGGGTTTATTATTCTGAAGAAGTGATATCTGAGGATATTGCCAAGCTTAAGGACGTTTATAAATCTAAGGGTTACCTCGATGTTGAGGTTAGCGAGGAGACGAAAACCAGTTCTGACGGTCGCTTGGCTTATGTAGAGTTTAACATTGTCGAGGGGACGGTTTATAAGATCGGCACGGTTGAGATGGTGGGCAATTTAGTTTTCAGCGATGAAGTTTTGCTGGAAGGCATGCGTCTTAAGCCGAGCATGGTGTACAGTGATAAAGTTGCCCAGTTCGATGCCGACAAGATCGGCGCCAGGTACGGGGAGCAGGGTTTTGTCGATGCCAATGTCGAATATTTGCGTTCCGGTCGTATACTGACGGATCAAGGTGGAGCTATTAACGTCAAATTCCATATAGAAGAGGGCGGGTGTTTCCGGATAGGGCTGATTTCTATTAAGGGTAAAATGATGTGCACGATAATGTTGTCCGACGTATCCTTGACGAGGAGGGATTTGTTCCGGGAGCATTGTACAATGCAGAAATTGCTCGCGGGGACGGAACGGGTGAATTGGAGAAGACGGTTCAACGTCTCGTTATGACGGAAACGACAGAGATCGCAGCGACAGATATCCGGGATGTTGTGGCAGGCGAAACGGTCGATATAGCCGATTCTCAGGACGGTTCGGTGATGTTGGCAGGTCAGCGGGATTGCGAGGTTACAATATCGGAATCCCAGACGGGTTCGGTGATGCTTGGTGCAGGAGTTGCCAGTAACAGCGGTGTGATGGGTCAGTTGGTTTTTAACCAGCGTAATTTTAACATTTTCGATACACCTGAAAGTTTTGGCGAGTTCATTACGGGTAAAGCTTTTAAAGGTGCCGGTCAGCATTTTCGTGCATCGTTTAGTCCCGGTACCCAGCAGAGTTCTTATTCTGTGAGTTTTACGGAACCCTATCTTTACGGTAAACCCGTATCTCTGGATACGGCATTGTCTGGATTTGAACGATTTCAGGAAGCTAACGACGAGAAACGAACGAAGTTTTATGCCGGTATTGAGAAGCGTTATAAGAACGATTGGCGTCGCGGTACGTCCTTCCGTCTTGAGAATGTTAATATATCTGATATAGACTTTGACGCTCCGAAAGAGATCAAGGAAGTCAGGGGCGATAACCAGTTGTTAGGAGTGCGTCTTTATATCAACAAACGAACAACGAACAGCCGTTTCCTTCCGAGTAAGGGTTATAATTTCGATGCAGGTTACGAGCAGGTTGCCGGAGATTATACATTTGGAGTCGCCAATGCTACTCAGCGTTGGTATAAGACTTTATACGAGGATCTTGGCGGGCGTAAGACGGTTCTTGAGACTAAGGTTCGCGGTGCTGCGATAATCGGCAGTGCCCCGATGTTCGAGAAGTTTTATGGTGGGGGTACCGGTTCGATCAGAGGTTTTGATTATCGGGGAGTAAGTACCCGGGGTCTTCCGACGAATTCGACTTCGACGATCAAGGACGATCCTATCGGAAGTGATTGGATTATTACCGCTAATGCCGAGGTTGCAGTTCCGCTTACGAGCGAGGCTCTTTCATGGCTTTTCTTTATTGATACCGGCGTTATTGATACTGGTGGTCCGAGAGCGTCTATCGGTACTGGGATTCAGATATTGATCCCGCAATGGTTTGGTCCTGTTCCGATGCGATTTGAGATTGCAACTCCGATTGCAAAGGATGAAGCCGATGACACTCGCGTGTTCAGTTTTAGTGTCGGGGCGTTATTTTAATGATTAATGATTAATGTCTAATGAAGGAAACGGCCTATCGGCCGAAACTAATTATAAATAACAGGTAATAATATTTTTGGAGATAGTTATGAAGTCCAGAACATCAGTTGTATTTGCGGTTCTCGTTATAGTGTTGTTATTCGGTGTTTATCATGAGTTTGGCGATGCGGCGAGCAGTAAGAAGGATTTTTTGCCAGCTCGTATTGGTGTAGTGAATGTTCAGCAAGTTCTTCTGGCGGGCGACAAGAACAAGTCATGGGATACAATAATCCGTGGAGAAGGCGAAAGGATGAGGACGGAGCTTGTGCAGCTTCGCGACGAGATCGTAGCCGGAGAGGGTAAACTTAAGACCAAGTCGCCGGATAGCAGCGATTATACACGTCTTGAACGCGAGTTGATGGAAAAAGCTGCGAATCTTAAGGCTAAGGAAGAATTCTTCCAGCAGGATATGATGAGCCGCCAGCATAGATGGGCTGAAAAATCTTTCAGGGAGGTGCTAACGGCGGCGGAGACTGTTGCTAAGGACAAGGGGCTTGATATTGTGCTTGTTAGGGAAGATTATCAGTGGCCTGTGAATAGCGCGAACGAACTTGTGAATATTATGAGGACAAGCAAGGTTCTTTATAATTCAGAAGAGTTGGACATAACGGATGCTGTTCTTGCGGCGTGGAATGCGGCGAAGTAAGCGAGGCTGATGAAAGATGTCGGAGAAAGAAAAGAAGGTTTTTACAGTTGACGAGTTGGCTTCTCGGATCGGCGGTGCAGTTATCGGCGACGGTAAGATCGAAGTTTGCGGAGTCAACTCACTTGAGCAGGCTGGCGGGGCGGATATAACTTTTATCAGTTCCGGTAAGCATGTAAATAAATTATGTGAAAGCGGTGCAGCAGCAGTTATCGTAAAAGAGAAGCTTGCCGATGCAAAGGTTGTCCAGCTTTTGGTTAAGAATGTGGATTCGTCGCTTATTGAGGTGTTGAATCTTTTTGCGCCCGAGCTTACGGTCGAAGCTGGTGTTCACAGGACGGCGGCAGTTGAAGAAGATGTCGAAATTGGCGCCAACGTCAGCATCGGCGCCGGTGCTTATGTTGGCCATGGCGTATTGGTTGGTGATGGATGCGTGCTCGGCGCCGGTTGTGTTGTAGGCGAAAATACGAAGATAGGCATGAACTGTAAGCTCGATGCGAACGTAGTTGTTTACCATAATTGCGTAATAGGAAATAATTGCATCATCCAGGCCAATAGTACGATAGGTGCCTGCGGTTATGGTTATTCGTTTATAGACGGTCAGCACCGTTTGATACCTCACAACGGCGGAGTGATTATAGAAGATTGTGTTGAGATCGGTGCGAACTGTTGTGTTGACCGTGCGAAATTCGGCAATACTACGATAGGCGCGGGTACGAAGATCGACGACATGGTGATGATTGCACATAATGTCATAATCGGCAGGTGCTGCCTTCTTGTCGGTCGGTCTTCCATCGCTGGAAGCACTGTTCTCGGCGATGGTGTTGTCATGGCCGGTGATGCTGGTACCGGGGATAACTGTAAGATCGGCGATGGTGTTGTAGTGACTACCCGGGCCACAGCGTTAAGAGATTTTCCTGCGGGTGTGACGATTTCGGGGACTCCTGCCAGAAATATGCAGGATCACATACGGCAGTTGGTTTATATCCAGCGTTTGCCGAAGATGGCGGCACAGCTTAAAGAGTTGACAAAGAAAGTGAAAGAGCTTGAAGCTTCAAAAGACGATAAAAAGTGAGGTTAAGCTTTCCGGTAAGGGCTTGTTTAGCGGAGCTGATGTAAAAGTTGTCTTTCGTCCGGGGGACATAGACAGCGGTATAGTGTTTGTGCGCACCGATCTTGACGATCCGGTAAGGATCGAAGTAACTGCTGCGAACATTGCCGCCCGTGACCGCCGCAGCGCGATTAAGAACGGTTCTGTAAGCATCGAAACTCCGGAGCATTGTCTTGCTGCGATCCATGCTCTCGCGATCGACAATCTACTAATAGAGATCGACGGAGGTGAGCTTCCAGGTCTGGATGGAAGCAGCGACGAGTATTTTAAGGTGTTGAGCAAGGCGTCTTTTCTCGAACAGCAGGCACCTCGCAAGGAGTTTGCGATCAACGAGGCAGTAAGTTTGACAGAGGGCGAGGCGTCTATATATGCATTGCCTTACAGCGGCGATTCTTTGAGCATAACTTACGATCTTGACTATACGCAGCACACGGGAATAGGCAGGCAGCTTTTCAGCTGCTCACTTTCGACGGCGTATTTTGGTCGGGAACTTTCGACGGCGAGGACCTTTTGTCTGGAAGCCGAAGCTCGTCAGATGCAGGCACAGGGTATAGGTGCCCATCTTACTCCCAAAGAAATCCTGGTGATAAATTCCGACGGTCCGATCAAAAACAGTTTCCGGTTTGCAGACGAGTGTGTTCGTCACAAGGTCGTCGATCTTATTGGCGATCTTATGCTGGTTGGCAGGCCGGTTATCGGCAGGATCGTCGCGTATAAAAGCGGGCATTCTCTTAATCAGAAACTTGCAAGGCGTCTTGTCAAGATGGCTAAGAAAGCCGACGATAATGAGGCGATTGGCAACGAGGCACTTCTTGATATTCGTAAGATACAGAGAATTTTGCCGCACAGGTATCCTTTCCTGCTGGTTGATAAAGTTATCGAGGTTGTTGGCGATAAGCATATTCGCGGAATTAAAAACGTAACGTTTAACGAGCAGTTTTTCCAGGGTCATTTTCCCGGTACACCGATAATGCCGGGCGTGTTGATCATCGAAGCGCTTGCCCAGGTTTCGGGTTTGTTGTTTGCTCAGAAGCTGGAACACACCGGTAAGCTTGCTGTTTTGCTGACGATGGACAAGGTTAAAATTCGCAGGTCCGTAGTTCCCGGCGATCAGCTTATACTGCTTGCCGAGGCGGTAAAGATTCGCGGAAGAAGCGCAATGTGTAAATGCAAGGCGATGGTCGGTGACGAAGTTGCCGCAGAGGCGATTCTCAAGTTTATGCTTGTTGACGATGAGGTTGTTTAAATAGCTATTAGCAATTAGTCAGCCTTCTGCGGATTTCGCTTCGCTCAACAGCGATTGATAAAAAGTAAGATTATAAATATTAATTAGAGCTATAACAATTATTTTGATTGGAGGCTTAGAAGTTTTATGAGCAGTAAGATTCATCCTAGTGCCGTGATTGACGCAAAGGCCGAATTAGGCGTCG
>VRUF01000274.1:0-3104 GCA_019456245.1 Planctomycetota bacterium
TATATCGGCGTCGTGTCTCCCTTTTCGTCAAGCAGGTATAAACTCCATGCCTTGGGATCCTTCCAATGCTTATCAGGATTGTGCGAAACGAGGAAAAGTTTTTCGTTTAATGGATAGGCGTCTGCAAAGAGGGGGCCATTATTATTTTTTTTCCACTTGCCGTCTATCTTGTGATGAAAGCCGCCCTCTGTTCGGATATCGATGTCCGGGGTGATGTACGTCATAGGTTCAGCGGTTCGAATGTCCTTGTTGGTGTCGACGAGAATTACCGTGCCAACTCCGCTTTGCGGGTAGTGAGGGGTGCCCATCATCAGGAAGAGATTGTTATGGCCGGGGACCGTTTTTCCGTGGAGCATGGTTGGGGGAAAGGGGATGTCATTGCCGTAAACTTCGGCAGAGCCGCCGCCATCGGGCCGCATTGCCCAGAGGCACTTAACCGAGACTGCGCCTTTGTCGATGTACTCCCAGCGTGTGTAAAGGATGCGTCCGTCGTGCATAATGCTTGGAGACGCCTCGCTTACGGATCCATTTGACAGTTTTTGCATATTTTTGCCGTCTGCATCCATGCGGTAGAGAACGGTGGTGGTAAACAGGTCCGGCGCGTCACAAAGAATTCCAAATTCACATCGCGAAGATATGAAGCATATTCCGCCGTCGGGCAGATAGCATGGCTGCATGTCATCGGTGTGGTGCTGGTAGGCTTCATTGATCTTGTACTTTTTTATACGGGCCTGTTCATCAGCAGGCGGAAAGGTCAACTGACGCAAACCGGTGCCGTCGATGCCGACTTCATAAATACGGAAGCCTACGCCGATCTTTTCCTTCCAGTCGAATACGACCTTCTTGCCGTCAAAGGAAAGGTCGAACCTGCCGAAAATGCCCTGCTTCATCGATGGGACAAGCTGTCTTATCGAGCCGTCCTTTAGCGAGAGGACACAGATATTACCGCCGAAAAACCTGCAGCCGTTGATGTAGTCCGTGTAGTAATGATTTGACTGGTAAGTGTGGCGTTTGACGAAAACGATTTTGTCGAAAACTTCTACGTTCTGTTCGGAAAGTACATTCGTAAAATCCTTCCAGAGGCTGGTTTGTTCAGCAAATATATCCGCAGTGGAAAAGAGGCCACAACAAACGGATATGACCAAACAAAACTTCAATCTGCTACAGTAATAGTTCATAAAACCTTCCATATCGCCTCTGGGGTTTTCAGCGAGCGATTTCTTTCCAACTTCAATTATCGTAACTGCCCGTGCCAGCTTATTTGCATTTCCTGTAAAAATTCGTTTTTTCTTGACGAATCCGCAACCACTATGTACCATAGTCGATATCAGTATACATTGTAAGTGGTCTTAGGTGGAATACAAGAATTTTACAGTCAATTTAACCTTTCTTTGGAGAACATAATGCCTGATAACCTCTCAATAGCGTGGCCGTTACTCGTTATTCTTGGCGTAGTAGCCGGGATTATCTCCGGTTCACTTGGCATTGGCGGCGGTGTCATACTGGTTCCGTCTCTTATCCTGCTTTTCAGTTTCGACCAGAAGATAGCGCAGGGAATGTCACTTGGAATAATGGTTCCGATGGTACTTTTGGGTGCATTTCGATATTGGAAACATCCCGATATTCCAATCGATATTCCTGTAGTCCTGATTGTTATCTGCGGCGCCTTGGTTGGAACGATGATCGGAACACATATCGCACATCTGCTGGAGGCACAAATACTGCGGAAACTCTTCGCGGTTTTGCTGATCATCGTTGCCGTTAGAATGCTCATCCCGGACAAGTACAAAAACCCTGTAAAACCGGAAACTCCAACCAGAACTGAACAACCCGGTTTGCAATCGCCGGATAACTGACGTCACCGCAAAAGATATTCCATGAAGATTACGATAAACTATTTCGGGCAATTGAGAGAAGCGGCAAATACCAACTTCGAAACATGTGACTGCCCGGAAGGTACTACGATAGACGAAGTACTCGGCAATGCTGCGATGCTGCATGGGGGGAAATTTAAAAAAATCGTTCTCGACGATAATGATAATCCGCGTGGGTCGGTAGTGGTGCTGTTAAACGGACAATCCATCGACAGGGAAAACCTACCGGTGCTAAAAGATAATGACGAGATAAATCTGTTTACCGCAATCGCGGGCGGATAACTCAAACTGGGCGATTGGTCAGTTTTTTAGTCGATAGTCGTTAGGGAAGGATATATACAAATGACGAGCAGGCCGCTGACAGATGAACAAAAAGCTATCTACGAATGGCAGATGACCGTTGCTGGTTTCGGCCAGGATGGTCAGCAGAAACTTGCCAATACAACGGCGCTGATTTCGCGATGCGGGGGGTTGGGCAGCCCGCTTGCCTACAGCCTTGCAGCAGCAGGTTTCGGAAAACTTATTATCGCCCACGGCGGTAACGTTAAACACAGCGACCTGAACCGGCAGATACTGATGACGGATGCATCGCTGGGCACGGCTCGCATAGAATCGATTAAGAAAAAACTGCACGAATTTAACCCGCGTATGGAAGTTGAAGGCATCGCTTCAAATATAACCGAAGAAAACGCCGGAGAACTTGTTTCAAAAGCAGATATCGTCTTCGACTGCGCGCCATTGTTTACAGAACGCTTCGCATTGAACCGTCAGTGCGTTGAGCAAAATAAACCGATGATAGAAGCAGCGATGCACTCTCTGGAAGGCCAGGTAATGACGATAATCCCTGGTCAAAGCGCCTGTCTGGCGTGTTTGTATCCGGAGGATCCGCCGCACTGGAAACGACAGTTTCCAGTATTCGGAGCGGTGTCAGCGCTGGCGGCGCAGATAGCTGCGATGGAAGGGATCAAGGTAATATCAGGGATAGGAGAAACGCTGGCCGGGACGCTGCTGTACTACGATACCGCAGACATGAGCTTTCAAAAAATAGCTGTAAAACGAAACCCAAACTGCCCGGTCTGCTCGAATATATAGCAGCACCTCATAGATTTCCGCGAGTAAAGCCATAACTACAGTATGCCTGAAAATTATTGTTCCAGAAACCGATTAACCCGCGTTTTGCGCCCTGGATCTTGCTACCTGATCAATTGAACATGCCACAATAATAATGAT
>VRUF01000274.1:3114-3374 GCA_019456245.1 Planctomycetota bacterium
TGGTTCCCGTAATCGTGCCCCTTCCACCTGAAAGACTTGTGCCTCCGATGACAACGGCTGCGATAATGTCAAGCTCCAGAGCAATCGCCGCAGTCGGCTGCGCTGAAACGGTACGGCTGGTGGCGATCATCGCGGCGATTCCGACGACCAGTCCTGTAAGCATATATATCCAAATAAGATTGCGGTTAACATTAACGCCGGCATGAAAGGCGGCTTCTTTGTTGGAACCTATAGCATATGTATATCGGCCAAGGCGTGTA
>VRUF01000275.1 GCA_019456245.1 Planctomycetota bacterium
GCAGTTGCTAATTTTCGCACTCGTACCATTACCCAGGATTCCACCGCCTGCATCTTTGTTCAGATATAATCGTTTGATCTCGATGGCACTTAACGCTCGGCTGAATATGCGAACATCGTCGATCTTACCATTGAAATAAGTATCAGAGGTTGTGCCGGTTATATCACGTTTGCCCAAAGTAAATAGATTAGAGCCATTTGATATATCATCAAAGAATTGTTCCGAAGAAGCATCGCCACTACTATATGTGAGTGTTTGTTTCACGCCATTAATGTACATCGTATTTCCGCCAGAGTCTACGGTTATAGCAACATGAGTCCACTCACCAACAGGTGCAGTATTTGACACTGTATAACCGACCACTTCCGCACCGTTTACTTGCCATGCAATGCTTCCTACAGGAGTGCCAGGTTTTGAATATGCAAAACCTACATGGCCCCAGCCAGTTGTATCACACAAAGCTAAAAACCTGCCATATGCAGTTGAGTCGGGATTGATCCATACGCTGGCAGTACCTATCTGCAAAGCTGCAACTGTTGACTTAGGCAGGCTTACATATTTATCAGTGCCATCAAAACTTAAGGCTCCATCAATCTCGCCTCCCGATGGCATCCAGCTAGGACCATTGTAAAGAGTACCATTGTTGGTTCCCACACTGTCATATGCAGTAATACCGTCTGGTTCATCCAATGTCCAATGCGCAACCAAACCATCACTGGTGGCACTTACACCATTATCCTTGATAATACAATTGGCAATTGTAGGACTACTTCCATTGATTGCTATAGCCCCTCCATCAAACCAGCTATCTCCATTTGTATCACTGGCATAACCCCCTGTAATAGTTATTCCGGAGACAACTGAATTAGCTGTTTCGCCGTTGTGGAAATAAAAACCACGATGTGGGTCTGAAGCAGTGCCCTGACAATCAATAATCGTACTTGCGACATCATCCCAGTCGGATGGATCTAGACTTTGTAAAGTTATTTTTCTTCCGTCAAAGTCTATATCCCTGTTTCCTTCACCTTCATAAGTTATCCGCTCAAGCACTATTATGTCACCATTACTCGAATCATCTATCGCAGCCTGAATGTTATTGTAATTGAAAACATATTTCACACTAATTGTTGCACTTGCATCACCTGAGGCAGTACCAGTATTTTCAAGGGCATCACGCATCTGGACGGTATAGGAGTACTGGACATTAGCGGCAAGTCCGGAATCCGTATAGCTTGCACCTGTCTGCCATCCGCTGTCAGTGCCACCTGAGTTACCGGATGTTTCATGGAAGAAGTACTCTATCGGACCGCTGAGATCGCTACCGGTTGTAGCAATCATAGCTATTGAGTCAATTCCTGTTACATAAGGAGCAGTTGCAAATGATGCCGGATCTGGGGTAGGCGGATCGTCCTCTGGATCAGTCGTTGCCGACGCCCCGGCTGACGGGGCAGTCTCGTTAAGAACAGCATCCCTTGCCTTTACGGTATAGGTATACAATGTATTCGAGGTAAGTCCTGACGGATTAAACACATTGGACTCCTGCCAACTGCTGTTCGGTCCATTTCCGCTAATACATGTAAAGAAGTATTCAACCGGACCGTTGTAATCAAAACCGGTTGCAGCTGTCATCGATATAGCTGAATCACCTACCGCCACAGGTACTGAAGCAAACCTGGCCGGATTAGGTATCGGGGCATACGTATCATTCGTAGCTGTGACATATTCATATGTTCCCATATCAATAGTAGCTATACTGTTGTCATCGCCATCCAGGATACGCAGTCTTCCGTCTGGATCAAAGGTTTCGGTTGCGGCAGCATCGTCTCCGACGTCAATACATGAAGAGCCTGCTGAAAGTCTTAAATTATCATCTTCGGTTCCTACGGTATTGTCCTCGCCATCAGCGTCGACAAACGTCGGATCAGCATCAATATTGCCACCTCCGTCAGTACCTAATGAACTATCCCACGCGCCGCTGCCGCCGCTACCGGCAATGTCGCAGTGACTGATTATGGGAATACTACTGGAAAGATTATAAATCTCATTGCCAGTCGGTGCGGTATTACCCCAAAGTATGCAATTGGTCACTGTCGGATTGCTGTTGGTATAATTATACATCCCACCACCAAGCACACCAGCCGAATTACCGCTAAATGTGCAATTGCTTACTGTTGGGTTGCTGTTGGTATAATTAAACATCCCACCGCCATGGCTGGATGAATTGCCGCTAAATGTGCAATTGCTCACTGTTGGGGCACTGTTAGTATGATTATTCATCCCACCGCCAGAGGCAGCCGAATTGCCGCGAAATGTGCAATTGCTCACTGTCGGGCTGCTGTTATAGTTTAACATCCCGCCGCCAGTAGAGTCAGCCAAATTGCCGGTAAATGTGCAATTGCTTACTGTTGGGCTGCTGTTGTCTTCATTACGCATCCCACCACCACTTATACCAGCTGAATTACCGCTAAATGTGCAATTGCTCACTGTTGGGCTGCTACCGTAATTATACATCCCACCGCCGCGTCCTTGATCTTCGCTACCATTGGCATTTCCTGCGGCGATTGTAAGGCCATTGAGGATGGCCGTTGCATCCAGGCCAGTACCATCGGGATGATAAAAGATATGATAGCAATTGTCAGTACGACTTGGGGCAGTACATAAATCTTCTATTGGTGTCGCTGGATCATCATCATTAAGGAGGTCACCGGACAGAATCGTCACGTTGCTTTGAACATCACGCTGATCCAGTGCGGTTTCAGTACCGTTGAATCCGCCATAGATAGCTACACCGTTTATCATCTGGAAGGTTTTATATCTGTCATCTGTGCCGTCAACCTCTTGGGAAGGATAATATGTCCCAGCCGCTACCCATATCTCTGCCGTACCTGACGTAATAGTCGAGCTAACATTGCTTAAAGCATCTTGCAAGTCATCATATGCATTAGTCCATGAAGTACCATCAACACCTGACATGCCGACATCTACAAACCAAACATTGGAGACAACAATATCTAAGACTGTACCGCCCCCTATAACATCTCCCGCAGTATAGCCGCCTCCATAACCTGAAAAATATCCTCCCTGCGAAGTGGCATCGTGAATGCTTGTGACTTCACCTATAGTTACACCCATATCAAGCAGTATACCAACTGTATCTTCCTGAGAATAACCGCTGAGGTTCGGCAGAGATCCGTCTACAAATGTAGTAACAGAAACTGCGGTAGATGCACTACCGGTATTACCCAGACTGTCCTTCATTTGTACTGTGTAAGTATAGCTTGTACTTGGAGCAAGTCCTGACGGATTAAACACATTGGACTCCTGCCAACTGCTGTTCGGTCCATTTCCGCTAATACATGTAAAGAAGT
>VRUF01000276.1 GCA_019456245.1 Planctomycetota bacterium
TCAAATATCGCCGTTTCCCTCGCGATGATGTCGGTGTCTATCTCTACTCTTGACCCGGCGAGAAGTTCGGCAACTCTTTTATTGAGCCTTTCCATGTATTGCTTTACGACGACAGGACTTTTTTCGGCTATGATGTCGAGGTTTTGTTTTATGACCCTACAGTTCTTTTCGAGATCCTGTTCAAGAGCTTTTCCTTCTTCATCCCTCATGGAGTTGAGTTGGACAAGAGCTTTTTCGGTAAGTTGCAGCACCGTGGTTTTGATATGCTCTTCGAAATTTTTCGATGGTGTTACCGACCTGATGATCCCCGGCAAGACTAGAAGGTTTGTTATATCGATCTTTCCGTCGATACCGGTGTTAGCGGCGATGCCTTTTATTTTTTGCAGACAGGCGGTGACAGCTTCTTCGTCAATCTCGAAAGGTAACTGCCCTGCCGCGTTATGTATTCTCAACGAATAGTTTATAGTCCCCCTGTTGATGTATTTTCTCAGCAGCTTTTCGATTTTCTCGGCTAGGTGCGCAACGGTTTCCGGCGTCTTCGTATGAAGCTTGAAGTGCCTGTGATTTACCGTCTTAATTTCGACGGTGTATGTACAACTGTTAAGTTCCTCAGCGGCGCTGCCGAAACCGGTCATGCTTTTAATCATAGCGAACCTTTATTAACTGAACTATTCAGGTGTATCAGTTCCCGCGGGACTACCGGTGTTTTCAGTATCGCCAGCGGGGATTGCCGGCTCAGTTGGCTGGTCGGTTCCTTCTGTTTCCCCCGGCGTAACGGGTGCAGCCTCCCCTTGCGGGATTGCGGTATCGCCTCCGGTTGGTGTCTGTGTCTGTGGAACCGTTGCCGGATCGGTCGTCGATGTTGTATCGTCTGCGTTCAGGAAAAGTCCTATTACGATCGCCAGAAGGAAAAATAATCCTACGAAGCTGATGGTTACCCAGGTGAGGAAGTCGCCGGTTTTCGTACCGAGCAATCCGCCGCCGGTTCCGGCTCCGCCGAATGCCCCGCTAAGTCCGCCGCCTTTGCCCTTCTGTACAAGGATGATCAGGCTGAGTATTACGCAGATTACGATCCAGATGATCATTACAGTGCTCATAAAAAACGAGATTTTTGCTAGTATCCCAAACATTTTTTACCTCTCAAGTATGTGTGTTTCCCATTTATTCAAATTAAAAAGTCTCGGCCAACCTGTCTCGCCATAGCTTTCATGTCTCACCGAAGCCTTGGCGAAGGTGGAAGCGACGGCGGAAGGCCGAATCCTTCATTTATCATTTATCATTAAACATTAATCATTCGACATTTTTTATCATAGCCGCAAAATCTTCTACTTTCAAGCTTGCTCCGCCGACCAGTAAACCGTCTACATCGGCATTTGCCATCAGTTCTGCGGTGTTTGCCGGTTTTGCGGAACCGCCGTACTGAATTCTTACATTTTCAGCAGTATCGGCATCGTACATTTCCGCGAGCAGTTTTCTTATCATCGCGTGAACTTCCTGTGCCTGATCGGCGGTTGCGGTTTTGCCCGTTCCGATCGCCCAGACAGGTTCGTATGCTAGTGTAATGTTTGACATTTCTTCGGCAGAGACAGAAGCTAAACCGGCTTTGATCTGGGTTGTTACTACCTCTGTTGTCTTTTTGGCTTCTCTTTCTTCGAGGAGTTCACCAACGCAGAGAATTGGCAAAAGGCCGCTTTTCAGTACTGATAACAGCTTTTTGTTGACGATCTCATCGGTTTCGCCGAGGACGTGACGTCTTTCAGAATGGCCTATGAGGGCATAAGTACATCCGACATCCTTGAGCATATCTGTGCTTATTTCACCGGTGAAAGCTCCGTTTGATTCGAAGTAAACATCCTGGGCGCCAACCTTGATGCTGGAATCGCCGAGTGCGTTTGCGACAGTTTGCAGATATACAAATGTCGGGCAAACTGCTATGTCTACTGTAGTTACGTCTTTTAATGCCGCCGCAAGACCGGCTGCCAATTCGGCGCTGTATTTCGCGTCGTTATTCATCTTCCAGTTGCCTGCGATAAAAGGCTTTCTCATTATTACTCCTGACTTACTTTTCCGGCACGAATAATCGTGCTTGCTAATTTCATTAGCTGTTAACCTTTAGCTGTTAGCTGTTCTCGTTACCGTTCAATATGTTTTCAACTGCAAAAGCCTCGTTTATGATGCTGATAAGGCTGTTTTTTACTTTATAACATCTCCGAATTTTTTGGGAAGCTTCCCAGTACTGACAACTGCAGGCAGTGTTTTTTTGCTTCGGCGATCGCTTTACTTACGTTTTCATCCTGCCTGTGGCCGGGAAAATCTACGAAGAAGCAGTATTCCCATTCTCTTTTTTTGCTTGGCCTTGCCTGTATGTTTGCAAGGTTTAGACCGTTGCTGCGAAAGACTTCCAGGACGTCTACTAGGGCGCCTGCTTTGTGGGCGGTGGAGAACAAAATCGCCGTTTTATCGTCGCCAGTGGCCTTTACGTCGTTTTTGCTGATGACGAGGAACCTTGTGACGTTGTTTGCGTTGTCCTCGATATTTTCGCAAACGACCATTACATTATATAGTTCGGCGGCGATGGATGAGCCTATTGCGCCGGTGTTTGGTTTCTCGGCTGCCATTTGTACCGCTTTGGCAGATGAAGTGACGGGGATCGTATTTGCGTCCTTAAAGGTAGCGCTAAGCCACTTTCTGCACTGTGCGAAGATTTCCGGCTTGGAATATAATTCTTCGATCTGCTCGATGGAGCAGTTTGCCAGGAGGTTGTGGTGGATGGCCATGTAGACTTCTGCGCAGATTAGGATGTCATAGTCCATAAATGCGTCTAAAGACTCGTTTACAGGGCCTCCAGCGGAGTTTTCTATAGGAACTATGCCTAGATCGGAGTGGCCTTTTGCTACCTCGTCGAAGATCGAGCGGATGTCTATTACGGCTTCGTAGTCTACTGACTGGCCGAATTTTAGCATGGCTGCCGAGTGCGAAAATGAGCCCTGAGGGCCTAAATATGCGATTCTGAGGGGGTTTTCGAGGTGAAAGGAGCCGCTCATTAGCTCACGCCAGATGGCGATTAGAGTTTTGTTGGGCAGTGGGCCCTTGTTTTCGTCGATAATCTTCTTTAAAACGGCTTTTTCGCGGTCCGGAGCGTATACGGCGCCGGCAGTTTTGCTTTTGTGCTTGCCGACCTCTACGACGACACGCGCACGGGCGTTTAACAGCTCTACGAGCTGGGAATCGAACTGATCAATTTGTTTTCTAAGTTCTTCCAGTGGCACAGGTTATGTATCCTTTAGCAATCCTGTAACTGCCCTGTTTATCGTTTCAAGGCGCAAAATATCCGCGATTTAATGAACCC
>VRUF01000277.1 GCA_019456245.1 Planctomycetota bacterium
TGACACCATCCGCCATAACCATCACCAGCCTTTTTCGGATAAAATCCAAGCTTGGCATCTTTGACGATAGAGTCTGTTACCATAACTTTACCGGAGTAACCGGTATCGATAAGCACAGGATAGTGGGGGCGCAAATTTCCTTTACCATTCCAGCAGCTACCCATAATACGTGTACCGTGAGGGCCAAAAGTATTTAGACGTACCGGTTTTGCCTGGTAAATCTCCGAGGTTTTCCAATTTATTGAAAACTGGTTAGGCTCTTTATCAATAACCGTAAAAGCAGGATTATCGTCCCCTAAGATCTGATTTGGATCAAGAGAATCAAGGATCGAATCTGTCACGTAGTAATCCGTCTGTTTCCTGTCCAGACCACAAAGAAAGATCGTCAAGGCTATTGAAAATACAGAAATAGCCACCAAAATAACATTGATAAGTAGCTTTCTTTTATTACGCTCCACCATATCACCTCAACAGGAAAAATAAAACAGCATCGGCCAAGCCGATTCCTTCACTTCTGCCTTCTGCCTGTTATACAACTTTAACGCTCTCAATAACAACCGTCTCATTCGGTACGTCGTCTTTGCCGGTCTTTACGTTTGCTATTGCTTCTACGACATCCATTCCTTCGACGACTTTGCCGAACACTGCGTAACCGGGATTGGCGTCGTTTGCATAATTAAGAAACGCGTTATCGGCATGATTGATAAAGAACTGGCTTGTCGCGCTGTTCGGATCGTTTGTCCTCGCCATCGCCAGCGTACCCTTGTCGTTCTTAAGTCCGTTATTCGCTTCGTTAACGATCGGGTCTTTATTCTCTTTCTGTGACAGATCAGGATTCATCCCGCCGCCCTGCACCATAAAACCGTTTATCACACGGTGAAAAATCGTCCCGTCAAAAAACCCGTCGTTTGCATACGCGACAAAATTTTCAACAGTAACCGGTGCCTTTTCTTCATCAAGCTCGATGCTCATACTGCCCATACTCGTGATCATCTCAACTTTAGTAGCCATGATAATTCCTTAAATCAAAGATTAAATATAAAAATCAAAATCAAAATTTTGGTTTCGGCCCTTGGCCGAGACTATTTTCATTTTTCCAGAACTCTCACTAAACTCAAAGGCCTTCCGGTACGTGGCGATGCCGGAGTGGTCTGCCCCTGTTTTATGTGGGGGTACTTATTATTATGTTGTCTATCAGGCGTGTTTTGCCTGGTTTTGCTGCTATTGCTGCTATTGCTGCTATTGCCCCGTCTATTAGTGTTTCCAAGTCCGCCAGGGTTTTCGGGTTTACTATTTTTATGTATTGCGGCATTAGTTTGCTTGACGCTGCCAGCACGATCTTCATTTCTTTGATCAGTATTTCGCAATTTTGCTCGCCCTGCTTTGCCAGTTGGCTGCATTTTTTCAGGGCTGCGTAGATTAGTTTTGCATCTTGCTTTTCTTCTTCGGTTAGGTACTGGTTTCGGCTGCTTATTGCAAGGCCTGATACTTCTCTTACTGTTGGGCAGACTTCTATCTTTAAGGGCATGTTCAGGTCGGCTACCATTTTTTTTATTACTACTGACTGCTGGGCATCTTTTTGGCCGAAGTACGCAATGTCAGGGGTTACAATGTTAAAGAGCTTGGCACATACTGTTGTTACTCCGCGGAAATGATCCGGGCGGTATTGGCCGCATAGGCGGGTTGTTATTTTGTCTACGTCTACCCATGTCAGATTTTGCTCGGGGTACATTTCATTTATCGCAGGTGCAAAGACTAGATTTGCGCCTGCTTTGGCGCAGATTTCTACGTCTCTTTCGAGGTTGCGCGGGTATTTTTCCAGGTCTTCGTTTGCCCCGAACTGGGTTGGGTTTACGAATACGCTCACTACGACGAAATCACAATCCCGCGCCGCGGTTTCGATGAGAGAAATGTGGCCTGCGTGGAGTGCTCCCATTGTCGGGACGAAACCGATGCTTTGGCCGGATTTGCGGGCATTGGCGACTTCGGTTCTTACCTGCGAGATTTGGGTTACTGTCTGCATATATACCTTTCTATCTCTACAGCCAGTATATCAATGTTTGCGGGATCGAGGCAATTAAATTTGCCTGCATGGAGGGTTATTACCGGGGATTTGTCCCATTCGGCAAAAAGCCTGTCGTAGGCGGATTTTAGCTCCTGGAGGGTCTTCAACTTCATCTGCTGTTCGTAGGGTCTGTTGCGATTGTGGATGCGATCCATGGCTGCATTGGGGGTGTCGGTCAAATAAATTACGAGGATGGGAGAGGCGATTTGCGATGATACCTTGTCGTATTGCATGGCATATTCGCCAAACTGATCGGCGTTGATTGTTCGTTGCGCAAAGATGCGATCCTTGTCAAAGATGTAGTCGGTCAGGTAGATGTTTTGAGAGGAAAGGTTTTCACGTGCGAGCTGGTTTCGCCTTGTCTCAAGGAAATATAGCTGGCTTTTCAGGGCCAGTTCCGTTTTGCCCGCGTAGACCTGAGGAAGGTATGGGTTTGTGTCGTAGGCTTCGCGGAGGATGGGGCAGTTTAGTTTTTGGGCAAGATTTTGGGCGAGGGTAGTTTTGCCCACGCCGATAATGCCGGCGATGCAGATGAGCTGGGGAATTTCCGGGTTTAGCGCAAAGCTGTTTGAATTCAGGCGTTGGGCCAGTTCGTTCATCGAACGTTTCAGGACGGGATGGATAAGGTCGCCGGCGAGTTGGGACATACCGATTAATACGAATGAACGGAGGTGCATCTGCCGGTGCGGGATTGTCAGGTCACAAGTTTCCAGAACCAAATCACCGTACATTAGAATGTCGAGGTCTATTGTTCTCGGCTGCCATTTTCCATCGCGGGTTCGGCCGAGTTTTTGTTCGATGGTCTGAAGCTTTTTTAGAAAAGCTACCGGCTGCAGGGTTGTGGATATTTCCGCGACGGCGTTAATGTATGCGGGCTGATCCATGGCGGCAAGCGGCGGCGTTTCTAAGAAATCGCTTAGCTTTTCGACAGTGATAGCGTCGCAACTGTTTAGCTCGCTGGATGCCTGTTCGATGTTTGCATGGCGGTCGCCGAGGTTGCTGCCTAATCCGATGTAGGTTTTCATTAGGACCGCCCTATATTTTTGCTATCCTGCTCATTGCTTCGTTTACGGCGTCTAAGTTGTTGAAGGCACTTAGACGGAAATATCCTTCGCCGGATGCGCCGAAGCCTGCACCGGGGGTACCCACGACGTTTGCCTTGCTTAGCAGAGTGTCGAAGAATTCCCACGATCCGATCGAGGCGGGAGTTTTTAACCAGATGTACGGGGCGTTTATTCCGCCGTAGATTTCGTATCCAAGGTTAGTGAGCGC
>VRUF01000278.1 GCA_019456245.1 Planctomycetota bacterium
CCGTCAGGGAGTACTATGGAACACTACCACGCTAAGCGAAACCATCAGGGATAGGGTAGCCTCATGCATGGCGAAGCGACCGTGGGATGGAGTGAAGGCGAAGACCAGGAGATAGTCGATTGGCCGGCCATACAACGGATGTTCCCTTCTGCCCTAGTAGCTAAATGCGCGTAATTACCTACAGTATAAAGAATTAAGTGATTTTTGGAAATATTATGTGGCCACTAAAGATTTGTGCTATCTTATTGACATAAAAACTGTTAAAGCCCATAATATAGCCACTATGCATGTCGATTCTTCCACCGTTTCAACCAAATCCGGCACCTATACACGCCACCTGCTCAGAACTTCCTTCAGAGAAGAGGGCAAGGTCAAACACGAGACAATTGCCAACCTCTCCTCATGTACTTCCGAAGAGATCGCCGCCATCAGACTGGCTTTGAAACATAAAGGCAATCTTCAAAGCCTCAGCTCCCTCGAAGAAGTCGGCCTGGAACAAGGACTGTCGGTGGGGGCGGTCTGGACATTGAAAACGATTGCTCAGAGGCTGGGTATCACGCAAGCCTTAGGCAAGACGAGAATGGGCACTCTGGCGCTTTGGCTCGTTATTGCCCGCCTGATTGATCAAGGCTCGCGGCTTTCAGCAGTACGCTTGGCCTCGAGCCATGCAGCTTGTGATATTTTAGGAATCGAGAATAGCTTCAACGAAGATACCCTTTATGAGGTGTTGGACTGGTGTGAGAAAAATCACGACGCCATCGAAGATGCGCTGTATCGGCGCAGATACAAGGAGGCAACAGCGAGAGTCTATCTCTATGATGTGACCAGTAGCTACCTCGAGGGGCAGCAGAACGAGCTAGGTGATTATGGGTATAACCGGGACGGGAAGAAAGGGAAAAAACAAATTGTAATCGGTCTGTTGACCGATCAGGCGGGGTTTCCGCTCTCGGTGGAAACCTTCAGGGGCAACACCTCAGACCAAGCAACTGTGTGGAGTCAGATTAGTAAACTCAAAGAGCGCTTTGGAGCGGAAAAGATCACGCTGGTCGGTGATCGCGGGATGCTGAAAACTCCACAACAAGATGCATTGAACGGCGAAGATTTTCATTTCATCACCGCAATCACCAAGGCTCAGATTAAGAAACTACTGAAAACGGGTGTCTTTCAGATAGGATTATTTGACACCGAACTGTGCGAGATCGAGACAGATGATGTTCGCTACATCCTAAGGCGCAACCCACAGAGACGTGATGAGATCCGAGACAACCGGGGGAACATGATTCACAAGGCCCAAAGGCTAACGCTTGACCGCAATGAGTATCTGCAGGAACACCCGAAGGCGAAACCGGAAGTTGCGCAGAAGAAGGTAAAGAGCTATCTGACCAGGCGCAAGCTGACAACGTTTTGCGATGTTGCTCTCGCAGGCAGGATTCTGAGTCTCGAGATTGATAAAGAGGCCAAGGAAGAATATGAAAAGTTGGATGGATGTTATGTAATCAAAACAGACCTCAAGACCGAAGAAGCCTCAGCAAGGGAGATCCATAGCCGCTACAAAGATCTTGCGTTTGTGGAGCAGGCGTTCCGCACGATGAAGACAGTCCTACTTGAAGAGCGCCCTGTATATGTTAGGAAGGCAAGCAGAACGCGGGGGCACATGGTGGTTGTAGAGTTGGCTTATATGATTAGCTACTATATAAAAGACTATTGGAAAGAAATTGATTGCAAGATCAACGAGGGGATTGCTGAGCTATCAACAATAAATGCAAATGTAATCACAATAGGGACCAAGGAAATCGCCATGGTACCGAAACCCAGGAAGCGAGCAGCTCAGCTATTGAACGCTCTGCAAATAAAACTTCCTCAAAACTTACTGCATCTGGGGGTGAAAGTGGCCACTAAGAAAAAGCTGCAAGATCGCCGTAAATAATTATGTCATAAGTAATTATGGCATCAATACGCCCTTGCGGCAAAAGGGAACATCCGATCCAACTGGCTCGCAGTACACACCTTGCAGTCTGCCACATATATGAAGTCTGACTTCTGAGTTATTTTACTAACCGTACTCCATGTTTCACAGTGGGTGGTATCGTCGGTGCGATTCCCAGAATATGTTTTGTAATGAATAGGTACCGCACCATCAGAGGAAATCGTCAGGCTAAAGAGCAACTGTCTTAGATCCGGACGATGCTCCTTCGAGTTACCGCGAGCCAGCTCCAGACCCGTACGGGTCTTGCCTGGTATTTTGCCATAAGCTTTTACGGTTGTTGAATCATTGTGAACCCGGCTAAGCGATAGGCCCACCTCTTGTATCATGTTCACCACAATCTCAGTCATCAGAGAAGCACGGTCTGCAAAGTACAGCTTGTCCAGAGCACGAGCGAAGCGATCATCGTTGAGTGCGCCGAGATTTCCCGCATGCAACCCAAAACAGTTTGGATCGATACTGCATACCCACTCTCCCAGCTCATAGAGCGGTTGCCTACCAAGGGTGATATTGCATAACAACAGCAGCAAAGTGTCAACAACAGGAATTGTTTCGTTTCCATAGGCAGGAAGGTGCGCCGACAGGATAGCTCTTAAGCTCAATCTTTGTGATACAGCAGTGATTAGAGGGATTCCGGAAACGGCGAATCGGGTCAAACTCTCTGCGTTTGAGCTTGTCATCTTAACCTTTATTATATATCTTAGCGTTAAGATGTCAACCCTCAATCAAATAGAAGAACTGGAAAAACAAAGAGCCCGCATTCTCAAGCAGATACTATCTATTGGCTTGATGCTCCCCGGAACCTACAAAGAGGTGTATTGCAAATGTGGCAAGCCCAACTGTTGGTGCTATGAAAAGCAAGGTCATCTTTTCAGGCGGATCACCTGGTCGGAGAATGGCCGATCGAGGACAAAAGCTATACCCGAAGATGACATCAGTTGGATAAAGGAGATCACCGGTAACTATAGAGAGTTCCAGAAAAAACGCAGGCAGATCAAAGAACTGGAAGGTGTTTTGAAAGATCTCCTTGGTAAACATGCGGGAGCCGTAATTGAAAAAAGTCGGCAGCTAAGAGATTACTTGTGCCAAAAATGAAAAATCGAGAATTGGTAAATCACAATAATTCCAATCTGAATAAGCATTTAGAAGATCAATAATTCGAGAAAACCACGTCTTCAACTTGCGGAAAAAGAGCTCCAGGTCTCAAGGCCGCGGAATACCCAAGCTCGAGAATCGCCTTCGCCATGATGTCTGCATCTTGTAGCACCGGAAACTCGTTCAATAAATCCCTGAGTTTCTGTTTATCGATTGCCCGATAGGAGCCCGAACAATGCTGGGGCT
>VRUF01000279.1 GCA_019456245.1 Planctomycetota bacterium
TACCTCCAGCTGCCGATGCAAAAATGGAATGCACTTAACGATCTCATCCGGTTTTGGATCACGGTTATCAGG
The DNA here is from genome assembly GCA_019456245.1 of Planctomycetota bacterium. Lineage (GTDB taxonomy): Bacteria > Planctomycetota > Phycisphaerae > Sedimentisphaerales > Anaerohalosphaeraceae > VRUF01. The sequence goes on from VRUF01000279.1 coordinate 73, forward strand.
CGGACGGCACTTCAAAATATTACATATAAATACATCCTCACGACGAAAACCCATCGCTTTGATTATATTACCAAGCAGCTTACCCGACCGGCCGACAAAAGGCCTCCCCTGCTTATCCTCATCCGCACCGGGCGCTTCACCAACAAAAACGATCCTGGCATCAGGATTCCCTTCGCCGGGCACAACTTTAGTTCGACTCTCCCCAAGCCCGCAACCGCAGCACTTACCAGCCTCATCGGCAATAGCTTTAAGCAAGGCAGCCTTATCCGCATCGACTTCAACGCTGGTATCAACCACCGCATCGGTAACACCGCGCAAAACAAACCCGCCCGTAAAAAACGCATCCGTCTCAACAAGCTGCCTGGCAGCCTTTCCAATATCAATATCGTTATCCATAGCCCAACAGTCTAGGTCAAACACAATCCAATAGCAACAAAAAACAACGCTGATATAAAAGGATTGATATAGAGAGGCAGATAGAAAATAAGCGTGCCTGAAAATTCTGTCACACCACTTAAATTATGACATATTTGTTGCTTGCATTACCGAAAAGTGTCGGTATAATTCACGCGGTAGCAGTGTTTTCTGTAAAAATAGGCCTTATTACTTTAATTCAAGGTGGTAATTATGAAATTGAACGGTTTTTTAATTAAAAGTGCATTGGTAGCCTCTCTTGGCGGTTTATTGTTTGGTTTCGACACGGCTGTTATTTCAGGCGCTGAAGAGGCACTGGAGAATGTGGTTTTCAAAGCAACTTATGAAAACCTGGCAAATACTTTTCATTACGGATTCCTTACCAATGTAAAGTTTTGGCATGGCTTTACTACGGCCAGTGCATTGATCGGTACTATTTTGGGAGCATTGCTTGTCTTCAAGCCGTCCGATACCTTTGGAAGGAAAAAAACCTTAATCTTCTTAGGCTTCCTTTACTTCATCTCGGCGGTCGGGAGCGCATATTCATGGAGCTGGGGTTCTTTCGTGATCTTCAGGTTGATAGGCGGATTGGCGGTTGGCGGCTCTTCCGTTGTCGGTCCCATTTACATTGCCGAAATATCACCCGCCAAAAAGAGAGGCGGCCTTGTTGCCCTGATGCAGTTTAATATTGTCTCGGGAATATTCCTGGCCTACGTGTCAAACTGGTATATAGGCAGAATGGATCTTGGCGCAATGGAATGGCGATGGATGTTTGGCGTAGAGGCCTTCCCGGCGATAGCATTTTCTCTCCTGATGCTCGGAAATCCATTAAGCCCGCGATGGCTGCTGGCAAGAGACAGGGAATCTACGGCAACAGGCATTATGGAAAAACTTGGTGTTGCAGATGTTCAGGGCGAAGTAAATGAAATCAAAGAAGCTATGGCGGAAGACCATCACCTGAAAAATGAACCATTCTTCTGCAAAAAGTACATGATCCCGATTTCACTTGCTTTTACAATAGCAGCCTTTAACCAGCTCTCCGGTATTAATGCTCTGCTTTATTACACCAAGAGAATCTTTGGGATGGCAGGCGCTAACAGCGAAAATGCTTTGATGCAGGGTGTTATAGTCGGTGCCGTAATGGTAGTATTCACCATGCTTGCCCTGTTGATTATTGACAAGGTGGGAAGAAAAAAGCTGATGCTCTGGGGTTCGATAGGTTATATTGCATCGCTTGGAACAGTAGCATGGGCATTTCATACCGGACAGGGCGGACAGCTCGTCCTATGGGCATTTATCGTTTTCCTTGCTGCACACGGGTTTGGACAGGGAGCTGTCATCTGGGTATTCATCAGTGAGATTTTCCCAACAAGCGTACGGGCAAAGGGACAGGCACTCGGAAGTTTCACCCACTGGTTTATGTGTGCTCTGATCGCATGGAGTTTCCCGATATTCGCAACTGAATCCCGTGCAGGGTATGTGTTTGGGTTTTACGCTATAATGATGGTTCTCCAGCTGGTGTGGGTTATCCTTGTTATGCCCGAAACAAAAGGTATCTCGCTGGAACAGCTACAGAAAAAGTTTATCAAATAGCTTAAAGCGACCGACCGGTCGCTTTAAGGGAATTAGTGAGCATAATAAGAATTCTCGACAAGGGTCTAGAGCACTTGAACTTTTTATGTATCGACTTAGGCCGTAGTGAGGACTTTGGACAGCAAGGCAGAAAACACAGGCTTAGTTGTTCTAAGCCGAGTATTTCTAACGAAGCTGGCCAAAGCCGCAACAGGCATAAGGCATACACTAAAAATTCAATTGCTCTATACCACCCCGGAGAAACTATTCGGCTAATGACTTGTTGTTTTCAACGATCAATTCGATCTTTTCAAGCAGATCGCTCATATCAAAAGGTTTGACGATATAATCGTCTATACCGCTGGCATTGGCTCGTTCGACATCTTCGATCTGATTTTTCGCAGTCAACATGATAACCGAAATGTACTGGCCGCCGGAATCTTTACGTAAGGCCTCGAGCATTTCATGACCGTCCATCACAGGCATAATTATATCGAGAAGGACAACATCAGGTCTTTCATCTAAAGCCATTTGCAGACCTTCGCTTCCGTTGCTTGCAGTTAAGACTTCATAATCATTTGCTTCAAGCCGGTCTTTCAGCGTTTGTACTATGTTCGGCTCGTCGTCAACTATCAGAATTTTGGTTTTATTTGTTTGCTTTCTCAGACCCAAAATATCAAACATGCCTATTCTCCAACATCATTAAATATCATGATCGTTTCAAAATCGTATCCAATACCATTTGCAACTTTGCTTATGCATCTTTGCTGTCTCTCTTTTCGTCCTGAATACATAACATATTTATCACCTATCCGGATACATGCCCTACTGTGCCTAAAACGCACATAAGCACGGGGTTTTTTATAGGGAAAGTCCGATAATATGAAATGATCAACCACCTGATTTGAAATCAACACCCTGATTTTAAAACACCACAATCGCCCGGATCACTTATTTTAACGGTGCATATTGGTATACTTGCCCAACACTATCTTCCTTCTTTAAACCGCTGCGAAGAACAAAGATTCGAATCTCCGGAAAATCCTTGCGCACCCTCAGAACCGCCTTCTTAAGTCCATCGCCAAACTCACCCGGCACCTGCTCTGTAGAAGACAGTATTATCGATATATCAGTTCGCGGCTCGACACTCGAACGACCAAGCATAATAACATCGACAGAAGGCCACTGCTCGACATATTCCCCAACCACCCTCCGAACCTGCGGCGATACAGGATAAGTAAGAGGCCTGTCCTGACCC
>VRUF01000280.1:0-3021 GCA_019456245.1 Planctomycetota bacterium
CGATATACTGATACTGCCCGAGTACGAGCACCCGGGAGTGGAGGTTCGGGTGGAAGGGGTGGTGAAGCCCGGCCAGTATCCGCGCTACCTGGAGCTGGATGTATCCCCGGATACCAGGGTCGCTCTACTCAACAAGCCCGGCCCGGAGGGTGAGCCGGTCAGTGAGCGGATCGAGGCCCGAGAAGAGGACGGCTGGACCTACCTGCCCGTCGACGTCAGTGAGGACCGGTTCCTGCTGCGCTATTATTTCAACCCGTTCGACAGGGAGAGTGGGGAGCGCACGTTTACCTACGAGCTGACCACCAATGAAGTGCTGCCTGAGTTTCATATCATTATCCAGAAGCCTGTTGCCGCGCAATATTTCCGACATTCCCTGGCCGAGGCCGAGGAACAGGTGGACGAATTCGGGTTGACCTATTATCAGCAGCATATCCACGGATTGCAGCCCGGCGCCAGCTTCAGCGTGGCGGTCGAGTACGATAATCCCACTCAGACTCTCACCCTGACGGAGCTCCAGTCCAGGATGGAGCGGAAGCAGGCGGAGGGCGGTGCCGGTCAGCGAGCTGCGGGCGGGCGTCCATTGAACCTGTTGACGGTTCTTCTGGTAGTGGCGCTGCTGGCCGGGTGCCTATTCATCGCTTTTCGGCTGTGGAGTGGGCGGAAGGTCGCACCGAAGGAAGGTCCTGCGAAACTTGCCAAAGAGAAGCAGGTCTGCAGCAACTGCGGCGCCCCCCGCCGGCCGGGAGCCCGGTTCTGCCCCAGCTGCAGCAAGGGATTCTAGATTGTCCGCCGACCTGATCGGCGGTAGGTGGGGGGGTCCTGTTTTCGGTGAATCATGCTCTTTGGGGCCATCCTTGGGCCACCCCACAAATGGGGAAGCAAAGACCGGCGAGAAATTAAACAAAATCCATACAATATTTCGTTTTTTTAGGGGTACCCTCCGACGAGAGGCGTAAATCGCCCTGTTAAAAAATATATCCGCCCCAAAACCAGTGGCGGCAGCACTCGCGGGGTGATATGGGGTTGGTATCATCATAGCGCCGGAATATAAGCCAGAGGGCGGGGCTTGTCGTTCGCCTGGTGCGCGAGATGCGCGAAGAGTAACCCTCCCCTCTCACTCTGTGAGGCCTCTCCCTTTAGAAGGGAGGGGCAAGTCCCGACTCTGACGTCGGGACTGGGGTGGGTTGGTTCCCCGTCCCGCTTCTAGCCTCGCCTGGCTCCCCGAGGGGCTCGCTGGAGGTGGCCTTGCCAAGCCTCGCCGTAGACGGCTACGTCGAGGCTTGGGCTACGGCCAGAGAGCTACGCCGGGGCCGGGTACGCCCAGGGCCTGGCGGGATAATAGACACGCGGGTGATGTAGATGCCGGTAGGACTCTTCCGACATTTGGTTCTGAAGTTATAAATCGTTAGAGGTCTAACGACATGGCTGAGCTGCCAAAACCGCTTACACCAAAACTAATTCAACGCGCAGAACTTTCATTTTCATCACCGAACTTCAATTTAAGCACGGCGGTTTGGTCAGGTTGAACATTTTGTTAGCCGTTAATTTACAATTAGATATAAAGTTTATTTCTGTAAAATTAATTTCTTTGTTTCTGAAAATTCACCAACGTGTAATCTATAGAAATATATTCCACTAGATAATCCGTCTGCTATCCATTTTAATTCATGCTTGCCAGCTATTTGGTATTTATTTATCAATGTTTCTATCTCTTGACCAGCAAGGTTATAAATTTTTAAATTTACTATAACAGATTTGAATAAATTGTATTTAATTGTAGTCGATGGGTTAAAGGGATTTGGATAATTTTGATTAAGATTAAACAAAATAGGACGATTTTGGGATTATTCTATAATATTGGTAGATATTTTTGATAATTTTTTTATTTTTTGGTTTGTATAATCACAAATCCAGATGTTTTCCCCATCAAAAGTTAAATCTGTTGCATAACAATCTAATTCGTGCCAATTACCAATTTCTTTTAAACCTTTATGTGTTGAATCATTATTCCAATAAAAAACCCAATTCACGAATAGCGTTACCAGGACCATTAGAACTATTCATTCTTACACACCAAAGATTATTATTTATTGTAGTAAAACCACAAGGGTGAGCACAGCAAAGGTAGGCTGTTGCTTTTTTAGTTGCTGGATCTATCTCAAATGTACACGAACCCCATCCGCCATTATAAGAAACATATAAATTCGACTGAAAGGAACCAATTCCCCAAATAAAATTTGATATTCCTGTATTGACTGCAGAAGCTCTAAATTTTATAGAGTCAATTATTGTTCCTTTATTTATATCTATTTTTAGAATGCTATAAATTTTGTAGATACCAGAATCATTTAATGATGGATAATAGATAACAGTATCATTAACAGCGAAATCGTTTACCACCCACAATTCATTTTCATGGAATGTCATTCCTTTAAGATTTAGATTTGTAAATTGATAAGTTTTGATTATACTACCTTCACTGTCAATTTTGTAAATGCAACTAAGACTATCATTACTTATCCAAAAATTTTCTCCATCATAAGTAAACCCCCATGGAGAAGGTGTTGGAGAATTAAATTCATATATTGTAATAAGAGTATCAGATTGTGAAAATATTATTGAAGGTAATAAGCAGCATAGTATAATAATAAATTGAATTTTAGTAAATAACTTATTTTGTTTAAAATAAATTTTCAATCCCTTTTTTTATACGGCTAACTACTATTTATGAAGCAACATTCCAGGCCGTTGAAACCTGATATTTTGTCTTTACCCCTGACAGAATGTAATTCCCTCTTCTGACTAATCCAATTTAACTAATATTCCCAATAGTATGAACAGGGATAATTCGCAATATCAATCCAGGCCCCGGCTCCCTGACCAGGTAAGAGGGGGGTGCTGCGTACCCGTAACTACAGTCTCCGGACGATCACGACCTATGTTCAGTGGATCAAAAGGTTCATCCTGTTCCACAACAAGACCCGCCCAGCCGACATGGGAAATGAGGGAATAAGGACCTTT
>VRUF01000280.1:3031-3314 GCA_019456245.1 Planctomycetota bacterium
GCACCCTCCAGCTGACGCATGACCTGTGTCACCTCGGCTAGAAGATCGGCCTGGGTGCGGTCGAAATCCTCCTGGCCGACCAGTCCCATCTCCCGCTCGAACTCCACCTCCCGTATCTGCTTATACAGGTTGACCTTGCGCAGCTCCAGGGCGGTAGCCCGGGTGGCCGCCTCCTCGCCCGCTGCCTCGACCTTCCCGGACCGGAACGGTACCAGCACATAATAGGCTGGGCCGATAGCGACCAGGATAAGAACAACCAGAGGCAGAAGCGTATCCATCTCAG
>VRUF01000031.1:0-1057 GCA_019456245.1 Planctomycetota bacterium
AAAGTACGAGCCTCAGCTTCAGACGACTACTGCATCGGCTGTAATTGTCGGACACGGCAGTGACGACATCAAAGTCCCCCTCCTGATTGCCGACGATCCGTACTATGCTTTTCGACAGATCGTCGTCCTTCTCCACGGACACCGCAAGCACCCTCCTATCGGAATAAGCGAAAACACGAACATCGCTCCAACTGTAAAACTTGGCGAAGGTTGTCAGGTCAGCGACTTCGTAACGATTAGCGAAAATGCCGTGATAGGCAAAAACTGTTACCTCTACCCCGGCGTCTTCATCGGTACGGATGTCGAAATGGGTGACGACTGCATCGTCTACCCGAACGCCGTAATTTTCGACAAAACCGTCATCGGCAACCGCGTAATCATCCAGGCAAACACCTCACTCGGACAGGACGGATTTGGATTCGCAACGCACCAGGGCGAACACCACAAAATACCACAGATCGGGCGGGTAATAATCGAAGACGATGTAGAGATAGGCTCATGTGCTGCCATCGAACGCGGAACACTGGATGACACTGTCATTGGCAAAGGTAGCAAGGTAGGCGACCAGGTAGCCATTGGCCACGGAACAAAAGTTGGGCCGTACTGCCTGCTCGTCCCGCAGGTTGGAATATCAGGTTCGACAACATTGGGACATCATTGTGTTCTCGCCGGACAAGTCGGTGTCGCCGGCCACCTTAAGATCGGCAATATGGTTCAGATCGGAGCACAATCCGGGGTGCACACAAACATTCCAGATGGTGCTAAATACTTCGGTTCACCGGCGATGGAGGCCAAAAAATCGATGCGTATGTACGCAACGATGACCCATATCATGGACATGCGTAAAGATATTAAGCTCTTGAAAAAGCAGCTCAAAAAACTGCAGCATCCGGAGTAACCCAAATGCCGGCTACTAAAACAATAGGTCTGATTGCAGGACAGGGTCGTCTGCCTTTCATGGTTGCCCAAGGCGCCAAAAAAGCAGGCTTTCGCGTTGTTTGCGTCGGACTAAACGGAAGCTGTGACCCGGGCCTCGCCGCACACGTCGATGTCTTTC
>VRUF01000031.1:1067-17641 GCA_019456245.1 Planctomycetota bacterium
CCGATCTTGTCTTTCTAACAGGCGCCGTCCTGAGGCCGAGCGGGTGGATGCGAAAACTGCGAAAAAACGGCGCCGCCAAAACCATCATGGTAGGACGTGTCGCAAAAACAAAAATGTATGCTCCGTGGCGAATAATAAGAAACCTGCCCGATTGGAGGGCACTTAGAATTTGGTATTGCCGCCTGCGTAAATCAGACAAACGCAATGACACCGTGCTCTGTGCCATCGCGGACGAACTCGCATGCGGCCAAATTTTTCTGGAGGATTCTACAATGTATTGCAAGGAACATCTCGCAGACGATGGCGTTATGACAAAATGCAAACCCGGACCATGGGTAACCGAAGATATCGACTTCGGCTGGCAGCTCGTCAAAAAGCTCGGCGAACTTGACATCGGACAGGCAATAGCCGTAAAAGAAAAAGAGATTATCGCCGTCGAAGCCATCGAAGGCACCGCGAAAATGATCCAACGAGCCGGCTCCCTGTGCAAAAAAGGCGGCTGGACCCTGATCAAAACCGCAAAACCAGATCAGGACATGCGTTTTGACGTACCATGCATCGGTCCCGACACGATAGAGTCACTTGCCAAAAACGGCGGAAAATGCATCGTCGTCCAGAAAGGCAAAACGCTGCTGCTGGACAAGCCCGAAACCATCGCCCTGGCAAACCGCCTGGGCATTGCCATCGTCGGACACTGAGGCCTAAATGACACTAAAAGCCGACCAAACGAATATCTTCGACAAGATAGGTCTGTCTAACTGGCAGCTTTTCGTCAATCGAAACTTTGCCAAAAATTTTTCGACAGCCCCGCTTCTCTCCGAATACATCTATGATATTCGCGGACCCTTTACACCGGTGGCAGCATCAAAATTCGCAAGGGTATTCAGATGCAAAGTCAACTTTGCTTCTCACGAGCAGGATTTATTTTTCAAGCAGTACCTCTACCGCTCACCAATCGATTTCCTGAAGCATATCTTCCGGCCCTCTCGTGCAAAACGCGCAGCCGCCGCAGCGATAATGCTCGCCCAACACGGTCTGTCAACACCGGAGATTATCGCGATAGGCCAGTTGAAAATCGCAGGTCTCGCAATAAAAACTTTCGTAATAACACGCACCATCGAAAACGCGAAAGACCTCTACGCCTGCATAGAGGAGGTTCTACAGGCCCCTGTGCTGCAACGCCATAAATTCCTCACCGATCTCGGAACCACAATAGGCACTATGCACAACGCCGGCATTTTTCACGGAGACCTGCGACCCGGAAACGTCATGGTCCGCATACAAGATGGTAACTGGAAGTTCTATTTCCTCGACAACGAAAGAACAAAAAAATTCGCACAAATACCCGAAAAACTAAGACTGAAAAATCTCATACAAATAAACATGATAATCTCTGACCAGCTAACCGCCGCGGACCGAATGAGATTTTACAAAAGTTATCGCAAGGCCCACACCACGCCGATACAAAACCAAAAACAACTTGCAATCAATACAGCCCAAAAAACAGCCCAACGCCTCGAAAAAAAACTACAATAATATCCCACTTAACACTACAGACATCACCAGATATAGCCGAATTCTTTCATTAGACATTAGAAATTAATCATTAGACATTTGCAATGCCTTGGGGGGTTAGCAATGCACAAAACGCTCATTCTGTTGTTCGCCATCATGGCCTCGGCTGCGCTCGCGGCAAATGAAGACGAAATAGAATTGATGGATCGTCCCAACGTAGGAGGCGATCCGGTAGAGGTGTCATTTTTTGTCTTCGTAATAGACGTAGACGACATTGACGGATCGTTGCAGAATTTCACAGCCAACGTCTCCCTCCGCCTCCAATGGAAGGATGATCGCCTGGCAAAAGAAACCGAACACATCAGGATGATGCCGCTTGAGAAGGCATGGAGCCCAAGGATACTCCTTGTCAACCGCCAAACGTTTATGCGTACCTCATTGCCGGAGGTTTTGGAAATTGAGCCAGACGGCACGGTCAATTATCGCCAGCGCTACGTAGGTCCCATCTCTCAGCCGATGAAATTATCCAAATTCCCCTTTGACCGCCACGACTTTACAATTCAGTTTGTCGCAGTCGGCTACATCGCAGACGATTTGAAATTCGTCCCCGGCGAATCGTACCAGGGTGATTTAAAAGGAGGAGCCATGGCAGACAAACTTTCCTTACCGGACTGGGAGGTAGAAAAATACCAGACAGCAAACCACCCCTACGAACCCATCCCAGGCCTGGAACTGGCAGGTTTCGATTTCACTTTCACCGCAAAACGCTACGAGCTATATTACATCTGGCAGGTCATAATACCCCTTGTATTTATCGTCATCATGTCATGGGGGGCATTCTGGATAGACCCGGAACACGCAGGCGCCCAGATCGGCGTCGCAACAAGCTCGATGCTGACCCTCATCGCCTACCGCTTCATGCTTGGCGAACTAATTCCCCGCTTGCCATACATGACACGCATGGACTACTTCACACTGGCAAGCACAATATTGGTGTTCCTAACGTTCATAGAAGTGATAACAACAACCATCCTCGTCTACAAAGGAAAAAGGAAGATAGGAATATTAATGGACAACATAGCAAGGTTCATTTTCCCGGCAGCATTCACAACAGCATCGGTTTGGTCACTGATGCTGTAAAGTCTATCGTCCCGAATACATCGAATCGTAATACTTTTCGTATTCCCCCGATACGATAGTCTCAAGCCACTTTGCATTCTCCAGATACCAGTCGATAGTCCTCACAATTCCCTCCTCGAACGTAACCGTCGGCGCCCACCCAAGCTCGCTCATCATCTTACTCGAATCGATAGCATACCGCCGATCATGCCCCGGCCGATCCTTAACGTACGTTATAAGCGACGAATCCTTCCCAAGCCGCTCAAGAATAAGCCCGATCACTTCCAGGTTCGTCTTTTCGTTATTTCCGCCGACGTTATAAATCTCGCCCGGCTTGCCCTCCGTCAAAACCTTCCATATCGCCGTGCAGTGATCGTACACATAAAGCCAGTCCCGAACATACAATCCATCGCCGTAAACAGGCAGCTCCTTATCAGCCAAAGCATTGTTGATCATCAGCGGGATCATCTTTTCAGGAAACTGATACGGCCCATAATTATTCGAGCACCGCGTAATATTATACTCAAGCCCCCACGAATGCCCGAACGCCTTAACAAGATGATCCGCCCCGGCCTTACTAGCCGAATAAGGCGAATTAGGACTCAAAGGAGTATCCTCCGTAAACATCCCTTCACTACCAAGCGAACCATAAACCTCATCGGTAGAAACCTGCAAAAACCGCCCGATGCCTTTATCCAGCGCAGCCTTAAGCAGCGCAAGCGTACCCTTAACATTAGTCTCGATAAATATCCCCGGATCGACCAGTGAACGATCGACATGACTTTCCGCGGCAAAATTGATAATCGAATCGATCTTATACTCATCGATAAGTTTCTCAACACCCGCCCCATCGCAAATATCACCCTTAACAAACTTGTGCTGCGGATGATCCATAAACCCTTCAAGGTTACCAAGATTACCCGCATAAGTAAGGCTATCGAGGTTGACGACAAGGCAATCGGCATGTTCAGAAAGAATCATCCGAACAAAATTACTACCAATAAACCCAGCCCCGCCAGTTACAAGTATACTATTCATAAAGCCTCCAAACTGCTGGTATTAAAATCTTTTTGTCTATGCTCGTTTCTTCTTTATTCAGGTAACTATATTACCCGGAAACCGTTTGTTATTCTATCTTAATCTATTTAACAATTATGCTTTGAAGCCTCTCAAAGAGCTGCTCCGGAGTACTTTCAAAATTACTGGCGACCTCGGGTGCTTTAACGCTGTCGTGAAGGGCTCCCGCCATGTCATCCAAAATATCACTGAATGAGTCCGGTAGATAATCCCAGCCGGTTTCCCAGCCCTCGCGCAAAAGGAAGAAACAGTCAGTTGCACAGCAGTTCGCATTGGTACGTCCCTCGGGAGTACCTAAAAAAATCAGCAATCGTTCCAATGAGGCCTTTAGACGATGCAAATTGGCTGGTCGCCGTTTGATCTCATCATAGACAGCTTCAAGAAGAGGCCGCAGCTTGAGGGAGACAGCCTCCCCCTCGACTGATGTAGTTATCTTTAAGTGAGCCATATCGTAGCCTTAGGGCATAACTATATTATCATCCTGAATCCGTTGTTTAGATAATAATTAAAGTGACTTCGATTCAATGAACCCCACCTATTTAAGCGGGGTTATCGTTACGTTTCTAAATTCTATGGGCGAACCTTCGGATTGCAACCCTATTTTTCCAGAGCTTACAGTTGTCTTTGTAGCTCTGTTCTGTAAAAGGCCATTGACATACAATGTTATCGTATCGCCCTTACAGATAATTTCATAAACATTCCATTGTCCCGGTTCTTTTTCGTTGGTTTCGTGCTTTTTGGCAAGCACCCGGCCTTTTTTAAGTTCTGCAAAACCTGTTCCGCCAAGTGCTACAAAATCCCCGGCATTTTGATGCTTTAACTGGGCCTCGATTGTCGCCGGCCAGATCTTATCCTCGCCGGAGACATGCAGGAACACGCCGCTGTTAACGGGCTTGTCCGGGTACCGCCATTCCATATGCAGCTTATAGTTTGAATAATCTTTGTCAGTAAGGATATAGCCGTTAGGTTTGCCCTCACAGCGAAGCACATCGTCTTTAACGGACCAGATAGATGCAGCCTCAATATCCGGATCGGCTAAATACCCCTTCCATCCGTCAAGATTTTGCCCATTAAAGAGTTTCGTTTGCTGACCGCAGCCACTTAAAGTCATTGCAGCTAAAACAACAAATAATAACCAGAGAATTCTTTTTCCCATCGTCATATCCTTTCAAAAATCTAAGTGAACAGTCAAAGCACTAGATTTGAAATTATACCCCATCACCGCCAAATCCGCAATCATTTCCCATAATAGCTGCCGCTTATCGCCAGGCACTGCCGACCCAACTATTACCTGTCGATATACGAAAAGACGGTTTTTATCTCCTCCTGCCGGAAAAGATCGGCAACGAGAGAATTAAAGAAACTTTGGGGTTGTTGACTTGTGGGCGGTTTGTTTCTTTAGTAAGCAGGGATTAGTGGATTTCCGAATATGAAGCGGGCACAAATGTTAATACTTTTATAGGTGTAAATCCAGCAGGATTTGTTATGGTGCCTGAAGGATTCAAAACCAGATTGCTGTTTCCAGATAGTGACACAGGCTCTTGGGAATAATTCATTATCGTGCCATTGACAACTCCTCCTGCATTTCCGGAGAAACTTATGCCGTTGGCTGCGATGGCGCCATTATCTATATTGGTATTGCCGCTAAATGATACACTGAAACCGGGAGCCAGCAGGAACGAACCTGTTTGCTCCTTGATGCCGTCAAATTGTTCTTCATCGGGCAGTTCCGCGACTCCGTATGCGTTTACGCTGCCGGAAAACACGATCTGGTTTAAATCAGAATCTACTTCTACGTCGCCATCGCCAATTATTATTCCTGTTACAGAAGCATGTCCGCCAAATGTTACGACATTGGGCTGTTCGATGAAAACAATCCCTCTAAGTGTCACATTGCCGGTAAAAGTGGGGTTTGTTCCGGCTACGATACGGATATTGTCCAATGTTATATCGGTGCTTGTATCAGTATTGGCGTCAACAACATTCTGCACATATTCTTCAAATAAACTGACATCAGGCTCAGGAAAAGCAATCTCATCGACACCGATAGATATGTTGTTTTCGATTGCCTCGTCGCCGCTTAGGCCCCCTACTTCGGCATTACTTGACAGGCTAACAGCAGTATAGGCGTCACTGATGCTTACATTGCCCGATATTCCCGATTTGCCCTCCATTGTTAAAGCGTATTCTGCTCCGCCTCCACCAATATAGACACTTGCCTCAACATCAACCTCAAGTTCTGTATTACCGGCCATTTGCAAAGGGCCTTGTGTAGCAACACCAAAGCTAAAGACAGGGTTTGCCCGTGAAACAAAGTTGAAATCTGTATTTATCGTTCTACTGATTTGACCGCTCGTTCCTACAACGGCAAGCTGCAATGTGTCAGCACTTATTTGCTCTATCGTTGCGGTAAAACTCTGGTTGGACTCACTGTTAAGGCTGACGGAAGAAATTGTTATTTCTGAACCGTCGTAACTTGTACTAATATTAGATGCGCCTGCATCGGTTAGCCTGCTTTGAAGATCGGAGGCTATAGTCGTCAATCTTTCAGCAGACGCCAGGCTCTGAGGTACGGATAAATCGCTCAACCAATAGCGGAAAACTTCAAGCCCTGACTCCGTCGCCGTGAATGCGACATTAGCGTTGTGTTGATTATTTGAAATTTGAATGTTGGTGCCTGACATCGAAACTATTGAAACCGCCAGCGAAGAAAATACAACCAGAAATATCATTGCGATAATAAGTGCAACACCACGTCGTTCTTGCCTATAAGATATTTGCGTTCTCATTCTACCCCCCAATCGTGTAGATAAAATACTCACAATACCCATGGAACTTATTAAATCAACAGAGCCTATTATAGCAGAAATTCACTGGAAAATCAAGATGGGTACGACGTTTGCTGCTGAGATCGCAGGCAGGGCTAAGTGTGGGGTGAGATTATAGGGCATTGGGAGAAATTTATTATGGCAGGCTGTTGACAAATCTGGCTTCATAGGAAAGGGTCAGACATGCTCTGTAGAAAAGCCTTAAATAACACATGTTTTTTACGCGTGTTTATTCAGCCTTAAACTTGTAACTACTTATTTTGTAAAAGGTTATACTGACAATGCAGATGACCCAACTCTTAGTTTTTTTAAATCAGCCACGGCCTCAAGGCCGTATCATTTACTTCATCATTGGTTGTTCCGTGTTGAGTGTTGGATATTCGCTTTTAAATAAAACAGCCTCGCCGAAGGCGAAACCACCCCTTCTGCCTTTCTTAGTGTTTTGGTTGCGGCTATGCTGATCCAGGCCCTCTGTGGCAAAAAACTAAAACTGACTCAAAAACCGCAGGTCATTCTTCATTTTTTAACCACGTTAGCTGGTTACTGAAAAAGCTTCGTGGAATACAACATTTCCCTGCGGGAGTTTTTCATTGAAGGGCAAAGCCAGGAAAAATTCTTGTGGGATTCCTTCATAAATGAGCTGCGGATAATTTTTGAAGTCGAAGCGTTTATAATAGTTAGTATCGCCGACGAGCATACAGCCCTCCCCGCCCAATTCCTTCAGACGAGACAATCCTTCGATGACAAGCGATTTGCCGATGCCTTGCTTCTGTAGCTCCGGCAATACGGAAATCGGCCCCAGACCGTACCAGTCTTTGGTGCCGTCAGAAATTCTAACGGGCGAAAAAGCAATATGCCCGACAACACGCCCATCCATCTCCGCCACAATCGACAGAGTCATCGCATCCGCAGAACGTAATGCTTTGATAATAAATTGCTCTGTCTGCTTGCTGATGGGATGATCCTGGAAGGCTGCTATTGTTACTTCAGTAATCGATTCAATATCCGCAGGTGTTTCTTTTCTTAAGATCATTTCAAACCCTTTATTGCCCATCTCTTGAATCAAATCTATGGCATAAAGCCGCTGTTTTTTATTTACTCCCAGTAAAGGCCGCCTGGATTTCAGAAGACTATAGCCTTCGTCAAACGATTGAATTTCACCTTTATTTGCTAAAAGTAAAATTGCAAAAAGGCCGGTCCTTCCATGTCCTTGAGCACAATGAATGTATATATTGCCATTTAACTCATTCAGAAAACTCGATATACGATGCTTTGGAGGAACATCAGCATCGAGAATGGGAAAACAACGATATGCTTCCTTTTGACGAACCTTTTGGGGATCTATGAACTCTGAAGTAAGGTCTACATAATAATCAAACTCATCTGATATCTCATTTGCTGTTAACCGTCTTCCGATAGTGAGATTATTTGTAATTGTGTCAGTTGCCGCCTCTTTGATCATCATTTTTAATACATACCAAATACTCCAGGAATAGATGAAATAGGGAAAATGAATGATAAGCGACCATAAAGAGAACGAACCATCCTTCCTCTTACCGTAAACAAAGGCTCCAAGCCCCATATATCCTGCCGAAATCACAAGAAGACTTAACGCCGGCCAAATCAGAAGTATCCAGTACCCACCTCGGTCAATAGCCAGATAGGCCAAAGTCATTGCACAGACAGAATATACTAATCCGTATTTCATCTCATCAATGCTCGCCAACTTCTATTTATGTAACTCAAGGAGAAAAATAATGGGATCAGACAACTTTCTGCCTTTCTCTCTTACCTCATTTTCAAAATCCGCGTAATCTGCGAAATCCGCAGTTAGAATTGTTTTAAGAAACGCAAATCATTCTCAAACAAAAGTCGTATATCAGATATGCCATACTTCCGCATCGCGAGCCGTTCAATCCCAAACCCAAACGCCCAGCCGGTGTATTTTTCGTTATCGATCCCCACAGCGTCAAAAACGTTCGGATCGACCATGCCGCAACCCCCAACTTCCATCCACTCTTCATTGCCCTTCTTATCAACCCAAAGCAGATCGATTTCACAACTCGGCTCGGTAAACGGGAAAAAGCTCGGACGAAAACGCCATTGTGTATCCTTGCCGAAGAACGTATGAATAAACTGATCGACACTCGTCTTAAGGTCAACCATCGTCACATTCTCATCGACAACAAGCGCCTCAAGCTGGTGGAACATGAACATATGCGTAGCATCGACGGTATCAGGCCGATAAACCCGCCCCGGTGCAACCACGCGTATCGGAGGCTTCGTCGTTTCCATAACACGGATCTGAATCGTAGAAGTCTGACTCCGCAAAAGTGTCGAATTGTCGATATAAAAATTATCGATAGGATCCCGCGCCGGATGTTCCTCAGGAATATTCAAAGCGATAAAATTATGCCACTCGTCCTCGACTTCCGGACCGTAAGCGATAGAAAAACCCATACGCCCGAACACTTCCAGAATATCGCTGATCGTCTGCGATATGATATGACTCTTACCAGCACACACCTCGATACCGGGCAATGTCACATCCTCGATGGGACCAACCTTGATATCCTTTTTAACGAAAGAGCTTTTAAGCTCCTCAAACGCTGCGGTAACTTGTTTTTTATATTTATTAGCAAGTTGCCCCCCTTCGCGCTTTTGCTCTTTGGGAAGTGTTCCAATTTGGCTAAGCATCCCGGTAACAAGACCTTTACGTCCGAGGTATTTGATACGAAATGCTTCAAGCTGATCGGCGTCGCTTACGTCTTTAAGTTCAGCAAGTGCCTGCTGACCTGTCTGTTCAAAATTCTCAAGCATGAAACACCTATATAGTAAAAGCAGCCCGTAACACGTAGGGTAGGCAGTGCCCACGCCGCACTATCGCACGAAAACAAGCTTCGTCATGAAACACACCCACCTAAAATACACACCCACCTGTTTTACAGTGCGGCTTTAGCTTTTTCGACTATTGCATCGAAAGCGGCTTCGTCGGCAATGGCTATTTCGCTGAGCATTTTGCGGTTAAGTTCGATACCGGCTTTCTTACAACCGTTAATAAACTGGCTGTAACGAATATCTCTAGCCTGGCAAGCTGCATTGATACGGATTATCCAAAGACCGCGAAAATCTCGTTTTTTCAGTTTACGACCGATCCTCGCATTTACCCGAGCTCGAACTGTCGCTTCTTTGGCCAATCGCAAAAGTCGACCGGGAGCACCCCGATGACCTTTTACTGCTTTAAGTACCCTCTTATTTGCTTTGCGCCGTGCGGCGCCTTTTCGTGTACGTGGCATATCAGCTTTCCTTTCTTTTAGAGTTGTATTTTAAACACCCGCTACGGCAGCTGATATTAGCCGGGAAGCAGGTTTTTCCACCTTTTTGGCGGATGATTTTTCTGTACTTTTAAACTTACAATCTGCGTAAATATTTTACACATAGCCGCTGTTTTCTGGCAAAACCTGACAGTTCTGCGTCTATGATGCCAGTTGACTTATCATCGTTTTGGCTTTTAAACCTTTAACAAGCGTCGCGGTGGCGAGACGACGTCTTCGCTTGGCGTTTTTGCTGTTCATCAAGTGACTTGCACCACAGCGCTTACGTTTCACTTTACCGCTTGCTGTAATCTTTACTCTTTTCGCCAGACCTTTATGAGTTTTCTGCTTAGGCATTTAACTAATCCTTCTGTAATCAGCTTATTTCATTCCATAACTTTAGGGTAGCTCTAATAATTGCTTTTGAGCGGCAAGTAGAAGATTTTTGTATTCTGGCAAGGAAGATAAATCAGCCTTAGTTGAAGCTAAGGCGGCTTTTATCTGACGCCGTTCAGAATCAAAAAAAATCGCTTGTCCGCCAAAATGAATTTTTAGAGATTCACTTTAGCCCGGTATAATACTTTGGGGGGAGATTCTAGTCAACAGAAAACAGTCTTTTTGCGTTAAAAATGCAAAAAAAATCGAAAAAAAACCAAGAAATGCGGAGTTTTGTTGAGTTTTGCGATTTTTACAAAAATGGTATGAATCATGTCATTTTGATGCGTTTTTCCGCGTTTTTGCTACATTTACCGGCATTTTTTTCGCAAATTTCGCAAAAGAAAAGAACATAATTGTACCTATAATTATCATGTAAACCCCTATATTCTGGGAGATAGTTCCGCCCTTATATATGATCCACCATGCGTATTCAAAGGGGTTGTCATCGCGGAAAACTTCAAGAAAAATGCGCGTAATTCCGTACAGAACAAACATCGAAGCAAGCGTAAAACCGGGTTTTGTCAATGCCGCTTTTCGCCATATACAATACAATACCCCGCACAGCAAAAGTGCGTTCGCAGACGAATACAACTGCATTGGATGGACTTTTAACGCGCGATATTTACCATATTTTACCTCGTACTTTTGCTGCTCTGTTAAGGTGCCAAAAGGTTTCAGTAAGGAGTAATATTTATTGGAATCCGGTGCACTTATCCAATCGCCGTTTGCATTGTAATAATCGTAATATTCAGTCGGCACGCTCAATTGCGGTTCGGTTCGGCCCCTGTCGTGATTTGGAAATGCCTGGCTGTTATATGATGGCGATGCGTATGGAAAACGTATCGCGCAGGCATGATCTGTAGGTGCCCCAAAACAACAGCCGTTTAGTAAACAACCGATTCTTCCGAATGCCAGACCCATCATCAAACCTGTGCAAAGCATGTCGAGGTAACGTCTTATGGATAGCTTTTTGAAATGGAGATAAACCAGAATAAAGACGATCGCAAGTATCACGCCGCCTAATAATTCCAGTCCGCCATTCCATACCGCAAATACGCTCAGCGGGTTGTCCGCGTACTGACCCTTAAAATTGTGGATCACGTAGAATATGCGTGCGCCGACAACTCCGATTACAAGTACGTATAAGGCAGCGTTGATAGCGTTTTCGGGGTTTTCGCCTATGCGGCGGGCCATTTTTCGCATCAGGATAATGGCGAAGACAAAACCTACAACCATCATAAAGCCGTAGCTCTTTACGGTGATGTGCAGAAACGGTAGTTCGAAAAGTTCTGGGTACATGGCCTTGTAGTAAAATTAAAAATCAAAGTTCAAAAATCAAAATTGCGGTTTATGGAATTTTGTTGTTTTCGTCCGGACAGATCACTTTTGGCTTGTGGGCGTCCATTTCTTCGGGCGTATAATATGCGAAATTCATCATTATTACAATATCGCCGGCGCTGAACATCCGGGCCGCTGCGCCGAGGATTATTACGTCTCCGGAACCGGCCGGTGCCGGGACTACATAAGTTTCTAAACGTTCGCCGTTGGTTACGTTGGCCAGGAGGATGGCTTCGTATATTTTTATGCCAGCCGCGTCCAGCAGATCGGTATCGATAGCGATACTGCCGGGGTAGTTTACTTTGGTCGCGGTCACGGTCGCGCGATGAATTTTCCCTTTGAGGGCCTTAATAAACATCTGTCAATTACCTGTCAAAAAATGTTTCCGAAAACATATAATACCAATCTTACTAAAAAATTGCGCGTTAATGCGTGGGTAAGTACTTTTCCAATAATGCATTATGGTTTTCAACGCGAACTTCTATTACCCTAAAGGGTATAAATCCAATTTACCGCCGCGTATTATACACGACAACCCGGTGTTTGTTCAAGAAGATAAAAAACAGGCCCGCCAGAAGCGAATTTATGGGGTTTATGCGGATTAGAGGGTCAATCAGGCGTCTTTTCCTGTGTTTGCCAGGAATAATATTATCAGCGATGCGCCTGTGAAGATTCCCGTTATCGTCATTATCTTCATTACCAGTTCTTTCATATTCTCGGCGGTTATCAGGTCGAGAACATAAACCGTTGCAAGTATCGCCAATGCTATCGTAGCAATGAATACAACAACCTTGAGCAAAAGTAAAACCTTTGTAAGCATGGGTATATCCTTTCCAGTCAAATTAAATCAGGGCAAAAGTGTACCTTAGAGAGTTGCAATCTTCAATAAGGAATTGGAAATGTTTTTTGGCCCGGTTTATGCGAACGATGAGATGGTACAGGCCATTTCATCCTTTACCGTCTCGTGTCCGTTTATGTGTGCGATGTAAATGCTAAGCAGTTTTGACGCGTTTTGCCGGACGCAGGTAGATTACGAGAGCCATAATTACGACTGGCATAAACATCCAGCCTATTTGCATAAACATCGCCGGCATTATTATTTGGCGGTATTCCTGCGCTCCCAAAGTACGGACAATCACTGCCGGGGGAACATAAATGGCACTCATGTGGACTACTATTAACAGGAAGGCCATCATAAGCAGTACCAACTTGCCTTTACGGGTATCGGCTGTTTTGGAGAATCGACGGCCATCAGGATCCATTTTTATCGTAACGATATACCACAGCAATATCATCAATACAAATACTGCCGACTTTGAAACCATCTCTATAGTAGCTGCTGTATAGCCTCTGTAGCCATGCAATGTTGCGAGCAAGAGAGAGATTTTCGAAAAAGCCGTTGCTACATAAGTTGCTGACATAAAAGCAAAAATTCCGCATACAGCGTAGAAAAGTTTTTTTCGCAGCAACAAGGACTTGTTTACTTTCGCAAATTCGTCAGCCAGAGCATCTGTATCTCCGAGCCGGTGTGCGGCTACCAGAAACGCTTCCTGCTGAGATAAATCCTTCTTTTCGAGTTGGTCCATCTCATCTTTCAGATGGCTTTCAAGTTCATCCAGATCAGTGTCGATACAAGTTTGTTTTTGCGACAACTTTGTTCGCCAGTTGCTGATTTCTTTACTCAGGTCAAACATGGTTTATTCTCCCATAATTGGTTTAAAGCCGAATATACAACTTCCCATTGAGCCTTTTGGCTTTTTAGTTTCTCCGTACCCTGCTTATTTATCTGGTAGTATTTTCGCCGTCGTCCTTCACTTGAGACATCCCATTTGGACGTAATTAAGTCCTGCTTTTCAAGCCGATGCAAAACGGGATACAGCATTCCGTCAGTCCACTTCAGGTGACCTGCGGAAATCTCGTTCACCTGCTTTATAATGGCATATCCATAGTTAGGCCCCTTAGAAAGTATCGAAAGGACCATAGGTGTCGCCGATGCTGCAACCAGTTCTTTAGGTATTGCCATTTTTAATCTCCTGCAAAAAATACTTAGAATATCAATGCATTGTACCTCTATGTATAGCAACGTCAAGATTAATTTTGAAAATTTTTAAAAATATTCATTGAGTTAGGGAAATAGCCCTCGATAACTGGACATGGGAAGGTGTGTTTTAATGTTGTGAGTTTGCTATGCTTATAGGCATGAGCAATCGCGTCACTGGGGAAAATTAACAGGGTTTAATGCGAAACACAAGAAGAGTTTGGTCGTCCTTTAAGCTTGTACCCTTTGAAAATAACTCAGCTTCTCGAACAATTAACCTTGTCAGATCCTTAATCGGCAATGTCGTATTCTTTTGCAAAAGTTCTTCAAAACGCTCCTGGCCATATAATTGTCCCTCAATATCCTGGTTTTCCACTATTCCATCAGAAGCAATAAGTACACCATCTCCTGATTTTAAGCTAATCACTGCTTTGTTTATATCAACAGTTTCCTCAATTCCGAGAATCATACACCTCGCCTGGTCAAGTTGGTCGTTTACGCCGTCATCAGTTCCATGTAAAACCCATGGTTCCGGTTGATGGCCACAATTAATATACTCTAGTTGCCCCGTCTTGCCGTTAAGAATCATCAGGAAAATTGCTGCGAAGTAACCTGGAGGTGTTGTTAAGTAAATATTTTGATTGAATTGAAGTGCGAGATTTTCGAGGCTGACCGATGTCTCAAGCCAGTCCTGAAAAGTTGTCTTAATTACTGCTGTAACAAGGGCAGCAGCCATTCCATGTCCGCATACATCAGCGAAGATAATCACAATCCGGTCGTCATCCAGAGACTTAATGTCAAAATAATCGCCTCCAACTTCATCGGCTGGCAGATAACTGCTTGCCCAGTCAACCAATTCCCGCATCGGCATTTTTGAAGTATCTGGCAAAAAACACTGCTGAATCGTTTGTGCTCGATGAATGTCGGCCTCAACGCGTGAGGCATAAAACTTAAGCTGACTGTAAGCCCGAGATAGCTGGTATGCCTTTTCTTCATTATCATACTCCACACTTCCGACAACCATTAAGGACAGATAAGCCACACCATAGAGAACGAGAGCTGCTGCCAAAAGCATTAACAAAATGGGCCATTCTTGATACCATGCTGCAAACAGGATCGATGGAGTTAAAATTACCGCTGCCACGAGCAGTCCACCGCGAGGAGCTATATGAAAAAGAGAGCGATGGTCACGAAATTTCTTGTTGTGCCGCTCGAACCAGTGAACCAGATGGCTGTATCTCAGGGTGCAATAGCTGTATTTTACAAAAAGAACTTCGTCTTGAAGGATTACGTTTGCGCAGGAAAAATGGATGTTTTGTCCGTCCAGCAACCCGGCAGAAACAGCATTACGAGATGCTCTTTCGCGAGAGCGAACAATTTTTTCCCGGCTCTTTATAAACACAAATAAGTCTTGGATCTGGTTCATTTCAAGACGGGGATCAAGGCAAAGTTTGCGAATACCAAGTGAAACTAAATATTCCCATAAAATACGATATCGGATTAATAGTTTGTGATCCTCAACCTCACCGATCCAAAGTCTATGGACATTCGAATTAAGATCAAGATCGATCCATATCTCGTCTTGATTTCTCTGACGTGCCAAAGAAGATGCATCTTGTTCCACCCATCTTGCAAAATTGCATACCTCGTTCCACAGATTAGTTCTGCGAATTTTCAAAGAGATATACTTGTAATATAAATTGTCTAAGGTATTGGGATAAACTTCTGACTTACTCTGCTTGCTTTCATCTTTCTGAATCAGATCCATAGTTTTCCATTCTATCCCAAAAAACAATATCTGCTGCTCGAATTTGATTTTCTATGTGATGGGCTGTGAATGTTTTTGAATATTATCACCGTGTCAGAATATCAACGACCAAAGCCTGTTGCACTTATAAATTGAATCCGCTTTTCATTTATTGAAAACTATTTGCCCGAAATCACCTTTGCCGACGTGATTATTACATTCTCTACCGGACAATTTTCAAGCAGCAGGCCATTTTTGGCTCTTTTAGGTTGCTGCCTGATCGTTGCGATCGCATCGACAACATCCATACCTTCAACAACCTTACCGAACACCGCATAACCGCCGTAACGCCCGTCATAATCCAAAGTCGGATTATTTTTATGATTGATAAAGAATTGACTCGTAGCGCTATTGGGTGCATTCTTCCTTGCCATCGCTATTGTGCCCCGCAAATTCCTCACCTTGTTGCCTGTCTCATTAACGATCGGTGTGCGGGGTGCCTTATTATTGAGATCGTTATCAAAGCCGCCGCCCTGAATCACTCCACCCGGAATTACCCTGTGAAAAATAAGCCCGTCAAAAAAACCGTCGTCTACATACTGCAAAAAATTCGCAACAGTGACCGGTGCTGTTTCTTTATCAAGATGTAGAACAATATCCCCCAAAGTAGTAGCAAGTTTAACCAAAACCGGACCGGCTTCCTGCGGTGAGGCAGCAACCTCTTGCTCACCCTTCGCCGCCCCAGTTTTGGCATCGTCTTTGACGCCGTCTTCATCACAACCACCGATACAAACTACGCCAACGACTAAAAAAACAACCATCAAAACAAAACATAAATTACGCATCATAGTAAACCCTTTCAAAAGTAATGTCGCGAGTAATTTTCTACGGGCTTACGTCCGTAGGATTATACAGAGTATTAAACATCAACTTAAGAACCACAGGTGAAATCGGTGGTATTAAAATCGGAAGAACACTAATTAGTTTAACGAACAATTTCTACGATTCCAATATGAATATCGTTGCCGGAAACATCGTTCCAGAAACCGGCAGCACTTCCGGCGGATCTGTTTAGTTGTTTGTTCAAAATTACATTGTGCTGCATTTGTTTGAAATTGTCAGGTTCTTTTGCGGCCCAGTTTGTGAAAATGACCTTTTCT
>VRUF01000281.1 GCA_019456245.1 Planctomycetota bacterium
CTCCGCCCACATGTTTCAAAACCCTTTCTGTCCCTCGCATTTAATTGTACTTATTGCTATCATTGAACTTACGGTCGCTGTCATGCAAGATGTATTGGTGCTTAAAT
Organism: Planctomycetota bacterium; assembly: GCA_019456245.1. Classification (GTDB taxonomy): domain Bacteria; phylum Planctomycetota; class Phycisphaerae; order Sedimentisphaerales; family Anaerohalosphaeraceae; genus VRUF01. The sequence goes on from VRUF01000281.1 coordinate 108, forward strand.
TCATCAATATTTGCTATCACTGGCTCTTCGGGAAGCTCAATATCTTCGGCAATTTGGCTGCTGAGAACATCGCGTTGCGTCAACAGCTTATCGTGTTGAAAATGGCGGAGGAGAATCCGCTCTGGGGCGCGCCCACGATCCATGGTGAGCTTCTTAAACTTGGAATCAACATATCCGAACGAACCGTATCCAAACTCATTCGTAAACGTACGCCAAAACCGCCTTCTCAAACTTGGCGAACCTTCATCAAAAATAATATGACTGAGATGGTTGCCATGGATTTTCATGTGGTTCCGACGATTCGATTTCGCATGCGCTACGTATTTGTCGTTTTAAGCCACGCCCGTCGCCATCAGCCAAACTGGTTGCGTTGCCGCGCGTGGGCGGGCTTCATCATCGATACGAGTGGAGCGAGGCCGCATGAATACTACACGATCTAATAAATGCGAGGCACAACGGAGACAGCAATGAAAAGACGAGAGTTTATTAAGAGCGGCGCGTTTGCCGCCGCTATAAGCATATTGCCAAAGCCGCTTTTGGCTGCATCTGCACCAGACAAGCCAAACATACTGCTGATTATGGTCGACGATCTCGGCTACCTCGACTTGAGTTGTCAAGGCGCCAAAGATATTAAGACGCCGAACATCGACCAACTGGCTGCTTCCGGAATACGATTCACCGCCGGCTACGTGACCGCGCCGCAGTGTGGTCCGTCCCGTGCGGGATTGATGACCGGCATGAGCCAGAGCCGATTTGCTTACAAGAGCAATGAAGATCAGTCCGGACTTCCCCCCAAAGATTACGTCCAAACCCTGCCCGAGCAGCTCAAGTCGAAAGGTTACGCCACCGGGATGATTGGAAAATGGCACATCGGTTCTGTGCATACAGAAAAGAAGGCGTTCGTCTCCCTTCCCGGCAACGCGCCATGGGAGCGCGGGTTTGACTATGTGCTCAAAATGGATGGCGGCGGCGGTCATTATTTTCCCTACCGCCAAGCCGGCATTGAATGGATGGTAACGCGCAAGCGTGAGCCTCGGTTGCAGCTTAAAGCTGACGCCGATTCCGCCCCGCGATACCTGGACGATCTCCCCGGAGATACTTATCTCACCGATTGTTTCAGCGATTACGGGGTGAAATTTGTCACCCGCCACAAAGATCAGCCCTGGTTTCTTTTTCTCTCCTACAATGCACCGCACACACCATGTATCGCAAAGGCGGACAAGCTGGAAAAGTTCGCCCATATCAAGAACAAGCAGCGGCGTATACTTGCTGCAATGATGGATTCCGTTGACGAAGGCGTTGCTCAGGTGTTAAAGGCCTTGAAGGACACGGGGCAGGAGAAAAATACAATCGTCTGGTTCCTCAGTGACAACGGCGGCCCAACAGCTAAGAACGGCTCTCGCAACGATCCTTTCTCCGGCTTGAAGGGAGATATGCACGAAGGCGGGATAAGGGTGCCCTTTATGGTGAGTTGGCCTGGAACCATTGACGCCGGAAAAGTAGCCGGCAAGCCGGTAATTTCATTGGATATTCTGCCAACTTCTCTTGCCGCCGCCGGCAAGACCTCGCTGCCTGCGGTTCATGAAGGAAAAAACCTGCTGCCATGGATGAAGGACAAAGCCGATTACCCCGACAGGCAAATGGCATGGTCTTGGCGCAACGTCAGTGCCATTCGCGTCGGCGCGCTTAAAGAAACCAGGAATTCGCGTGAAGTAAAATCAGTCGACGGAAAAACCGTTCCGAAGCATGTCTTTTCCAACCTGGACGAGAATCCAAAGGAACTGGAAGAAAAAGCATTGAAGGACCCTGAGCAAAAGCAGATGTTGTCCTCGTGTCTTAACAACTGGCTACTTCAAATTGAAGCGGATCAAAAAAAGGTCGCGCCATTATTAAGAAGGCCTTAAGACAAAGAAGGAGATTTGTATGTACAAGTGTAAAAGAATTGCTACGTGTTTCATTGTGGTCGTAATGATATTTGTTGCTCCTTCTTACGCTGGGCAAGAGTCGAGTGAGGGGGCGGACAAGGAATTTAAAATAACAGTTGACGGCCCCTGGGATTATATAACCCAATCCGACCTTGATGACATGGGTATGCAAAATCACGATGCTCCGATGCCATTTATACGCCTTGGAGAAAACGATTACTGGATATATTTGTCGGAGGGCGGCAAGGAACTTCCAATGCATTCCAGTATAAAGAGGGTCAGGACCACTGCGAGCCAAATAGACAAGGCCACCGCCGAAAATGTTCCGATATACGGAATTCCTGACGCAGGTATCAATAAATACAATGGGTGGAAGGCCTGGATAATGAATCTCTATGAGATCGATTCCGATGAATGGCTTGCGGTTACCCATTTTGAGGACCAGGACAACCTTACTGGAAATACTAAGGAAGATTTCAGGATGGGGATAGCTTATTCTGATGATGACGGAAAATCTTTTTTGCACCTCGGCTTTATGCTGGAAACAGAAATCGAGAAATCCGTCATTAAAAGCGGCGTTTGCAGCAGCAAGATGAATATAGCAGGCGGCGGATTCAGACGTGATGACACATACCTTTATGTCTATTTTGGCGACTGTAGTAAACCCGACAGAAGCGACAGACGCGGAGCAGTGGCAAGGGCCGAGGCAGCTACAGTAATTGAAAACGCAAGAAATGGCAAAAACACCGTCTGGCATAAGTACTATGACGGAAAATGGGAAGAGCCTGGACTGGGAGGCAGCTCTTCGGATGTCGGCATTGTGGGCAATCACGCAACCATGCTATATAATACTTATATCAAGAAGTGGATCACTTTCCATGTTCAGGATGGATATATACAGATGCGCAACTCGTCAGACCCGTTGGATTTTCATGCGCCTGGTGAGAAAATCTGTGAATCGCCGAAAGGCCACAGGGTAGCCTATTGCAGCATACTGCCTGCTCAAGCCGATATGACCACATGCGGCAAGGAATTTTATCTGTATTACAGATACTGGGCCGTTGAGAAGGAGCCTCAATATCACACTGCCAGGTTAAAAATATCTTTCGAGTAAGCATAACAAAAAAGAATTTTTTTAACACGGCGGTTTCAAACTTGAAGCGCACCGGTGAAAGTCTCGAGCACCTCTTTTGGGGTTCGGAATGCTAACTTCGCTCTT
>VRUF01000032.1:0-2535 GCA_019456245.1 Planctomycetota bacterium
GTTCGGTCACGATCGGGACTTCGGGAGTGGTTTTCGCACAGGGTGACAGACACATCGAACACCCGACGGGCCTGCTGCATTCTTTTTGCCATAGTGTTCCGAATCAGTGGTATCTTATGGGTGTTATGCTGTCGGCGGGCGGATCCTTTCAGTGGTTAAGGGATATGTACAGTTCGGTCGGGTCGATGGACTATAATAAAATGACATCTCTGGCAGAAAAATCTCCGATCGGCTGCGAAGGATTGATATTCCTTCCTTATCTGACGGGTGAGAGAGTGCCGCATGACGATCCGAGGGCCAGAGGGGGTTGGGTCGGACTTACGCAAAGGCATAACGCAGAGCACCTGACACGTTCGGTAATGGAGGGTATTAGTTATGGTTTGTGCGATTCGTTAATGCTTATTACGGAATTAGGTTTGCCGATAGAACGAATTTATGCATCAGGCGGAGCTGTCAGGAGCCGGTTGTGGCTGCAGATGCTGGCGGATATTTTCAATAAGGAGATCGTGACTACAAGCATTACGGAAGGTGCGGCGTATGGGGCTGCAATTCTTGCCGGAGTCGGTACAAAGCAATATACGAGTTTTCTTGAGGCTACGGACGAGTTGGTCAAGATAGCGGATACATTTGAGCCTGCGGCGAGTTCGGCGAGTGTGTATGCAGAGCACTATGAGCAGTATCGCTTGCTTTACCCGGCCCTTAAGGAATCGTTCAGTAATTTAAGCGAGTTGGCCAATAAATATTCCGGGGCATAAGTAATACCCTTTAGGGTAATAAAATTTCGCGTTGAAAATCATAATGCATTATTGAGAAAGTACTTGCCCACGGATTAGCACGCAATTTTTTAGTAGGATTGGTATAATATGACCATGACATCCAGACAACGTGTGTCGGCGGCGATATCTCAACAGCCGCCGGATATTGTTCCGGTCGATCTGAATGTTACTGTTCAGGCGTATCAGTCGCTGTTGGATCATCTTGGTTTGGCCATGCCGGATGATTATTCCGTTAATGGGGCAATGGAGATTATTCCCGATGCGGATGTTCTGGCCAGGCTCGGTGTTGATCTGATCAGTGTTAAGTTTCCATCAAATTCAAAAGGTATGCCGGAAAGCTTTACCGATAGCTGGGGTATTACCAGAAAACGAATAGGCAATTATTACGAATCGGTAACTCATCCTCTTTGCGATGCTTCGATAGACGATCTGGAGAGTTATGACTGGCCGAAGCTGCCGGGTGAGGAAAATGTCCTCCAATTGGAAAGCCATGCAGAAAATATTTACAACGAAACCGAGCTTGCCCTGGTGGGTAGATTTGGCGGGCCGGTGTTGGAACTTGCGGCGGATCTGCTGGGTATGGAACAGTGGTATATTAGGCTTTTGACGGAGAAAGAATTTATACTTCGGCTGCTGAACATTATTACGGATATCTGTACGGAATATGATCTGGCGGGGATAGAGGCTTGCGGTAAGTATCTTCAGATCATGAAAGTTTCTGGAGAGGATTTTGGTGTTCAGAACGGTACCATGTATTCACCGGAGGTTTTTAATGAGATACTGCTTCCTGTTTTGAGAAAACGATGGGCAAAAGTTCGGCAAAAATTACAGGATGTCGGTTCCGAGGCGAAGATAATGCTTCACTCGTGCGGTTCGATCGGTTGTTTTATACAGGATCTGATCGATGCTGGTATCGATATCCTTGACCCGGTGCAGCCTTTGGCTAAGGGGATGGAGCCGGAAAAACTTAAGGGTGAATTCGGCGATAAAATTGTATTTCACGGAGGCGTTGATATTCAGCAATTACTGCCGAGCGGTTCGCCGGAGGAAGTTTATCAGGGTACGGTTAAATGTCTGGAAGGTTTTCAGGCAGACAAGGGCGGATTTATTTTGTCACCTGCACACAGTGTTCAGGCTGATGTGCCGCCGCAAAATATAATCGCGATGATCGAAGCGGTCAAAAATTGGAATTGACTTTTAGATAGGAGTTATGTTATGGATAGTGATCTACTTATAGGTTTTGGTCTGGTTGCTTTGGGTGCAGTTTGCGGGGGTACTTTTGCACTTCCAAGTAAATTTGCAGGGAAATTTCCATGGGAAACCCTATGGGGACCGTTCTTTTTGTTTGCTACATTGCTGATACCAATCCCGCTGGGGAACTTACTGATAAAAGATGTATGTGCGACGTGGTCGTCTGCGGGATGGTTTGTTGTGATGCTGCCGGTAGTTTTCGGTTTTCTGTGGGGGATGGGATCTTTTACGAACGCGATTGCGTTCAGTCTGATAGGATTGTCACTGGCATATGCGATCAACTTCGGCGTGCAGACCAGTGTCGGTTCGATCCTTCCTTTGTTTTTGCAGCATTCCAAGCATGTCAACACACTCTACGGATATGTCATTATCAGCGGAATCCTTGTGTGTGTGATTGGTGTAGGAATTTGCGGTTATGCAGGCATACTTAAAGACCGTTTTCTCAATGCAGGTGATAAACAACAAGGTGACAGCGGTGAGCCCAGGAAAAAATCACAGATAACCAAAG
>VRUF01000032.1:2545-17407 GCA_019456245.1 Planctomycetota bacterium
CAGGAGTGCTTTGTGCGTGCCTGAACCTTGCATTTAGTTTTGGGGGGGATATCCAGCGTATTTCCATAGTTGACTTTGGCAACTCTGCATCGACGGCAACGTTATCGGTGTGGATACTGGTTTTTTTGGGCGGGTGTATTTCGGCCGGTTGTTATTGCTTGTATTTACTATTTAAGAATTCCACATGGAAATGTTTTCTTCAACCCGGTGCCTGGAAGGTTTTGATGTTGGCCGCTGCGATGGCGGTCCTTCACGATGGGGCGATTTTCTTCTATGGCGTTGGGACATCGTATATTGGTGTTTTGGGGACCTCGGTCGGATTTGCGATATTTACTTCGGGGATCATGGTTGTTGGAAATGTTAATGGGTTTCTTACCAATGAGTGGCGGGGAATAGACAAAAGTATCGTGGCTAAAATTTTAATCGGATTAGGTGTGATACTGCTTGGTATCTGTATCCTGGCAAAAGGCAATTCAATGATCTGATGTGGTGTTGGGTGGTGGGGTGACTTTGCGGTAGGGTTTTATCCCTGCGCTTAGGGTTTTTGTTTTAGCAGCCAGTTGTACCAGTCCTGCATGCCTTCGCCTGTTGTTGCTGAGATTTGGAGGATATTTGCCTGGGGGTTTACTGCTCTTATGTCAGCGAGAACCCTTTCCATGTCGAACTTTATGTAGTCGATTAGGTCGATTTTGTTTATCAGGACTATGTCTGCTTTTGCGAAGGTTTGTGGATATTTGATCGGCTTGTCGTCACCTTCGGGTACCGATAATACTATTACCCTGGCGTTTTCGCCTAGTGCGAAGTCCGAAGGGCAGACGAGGTTTCCGACGTTTTCTATGAATATGATGTCCATGTCCGTTGCCGGTATTGCCGAAAGTGCGCCGGTTACCTGCTGAGCGGAGAGGTGGCAGGCGCCTTTGGTTTCGATCTGGATTGCCGGTGCTCCGGTTTCCCTTATCTTTTTCGCGTCGGTGTCTGTTCATATGTCGCCTTCGATGACGGCGATTTTTGTTTTGCCTGTCAGGTCACGGATCGTCCGGGAGAGGATAGTCGTTTTTCCGGAACCGGGCGAAGATATTACATTCATGCAGACGATGTCGTGAGTTGCGAAGAACTCGCTGTTCTTCAATGCACATTCTTCGTTCTTGTCGAGTATCTTTTTGTTAAGCGGTACTTTCATGTATCTTCTCAGTCCTCAAGTTCTATTTCTTCCAGAAGAAGCGGCGCGTCTTCTGCAAAATCAAATTCGCTGCTTTGGCATTTCGTACATGCCGGTGCCGTGATGTCGAAGTCAAACTCGTTTTCGCATGTCCTGCACTTTGCGATGAGCGGTTTGTGCACAACTTTTAACTTAATCCCTTCGCATACCGTATCTTTGGCGACCATTTCGAAGGCGAAACTGACCGCTTCGTCGTTTATGGGATTGAACTGGCCGCAGGAAATTGTAACGCTAATCGGTTTTTTGTTGTGCAGTTTTGCCTGCTCGAGTACGGTATCGAAAACGCTTTGTGCGACCATCATTTCATGCATCAGCAGATCCTCGGCAGATCGCGTCCGTATGGCATCTGCACGATCCTGCGTCCGCCTATCTTGGTCTTTAGTTCAACGACGGGGCTTTCTTCTTTGTCAAGTACTTCGCCTATGATCGCGGCCTTTTTGCCGAGTTCGTGGTTTTTGCAAATATCGACAACCTTGCCAGCGTCTTTTTCATCCACTACGAAGACGACCTTTCCTTCGTTTGCGATATCCAGAAGGTCGAACCCGAGCATATCCGCCGCTGCTCGCACCGTTTCGTCAATCGGCAGGGACGGTTCGTCAAGTTCGATGGTAAATCCGCTTGCCGCTGCGATTTCGTTTAGAACCGCTGCTACTCCACCGCGGGTCGGATCTCGCATGAATTTTACGTTGGCACCGCTGTTGAGCACATCTGCAATAAGTCCGGACAGTACCGCACAATCGCTTTGCAGGGGGGAATCGAATTTTATTCCTTCACGTTGAGAGATGATCGTCATGCCGTGATCGCCTAGCGTTCCGTTGATAATGATCTTGTCGGTTTTGGTTACGCGATCAAAATCGATGTCGGCGTTTTCGTGGCGTGTTCCCAGGCCGGCTGTGTTGATGAAGAGACCGTCAGCGGCGCCTTTCTCTACGACTTTTGTGTCACCGGTTACTATGTCGATGCCGGCTTGTTTGGCGGTGGCCCCTGCGCTTGCGAGTATTTTCTCGAGCGTATCGATATCGAAACCTTCTTCGATGATAAGCGAAAGGCTAAGGGCTACGGGAGTTGCGCCTGCGACCGCGAGATCGTTTACTGTTCCGCAAACCGCGAGCTTGCCGATGTCGCCGCCGTTGAAGAATAGTGGTTTGACGACATAGCTGTCCGTCGTCATGCAAACCGAAGCACTTGTAAGATCCAGGCTCGCAGCGTCGGTTAGTTTGTCGAGAGTGTCATTGCTAAATGCGGGCAGTATCGTTTTTTCGATCAGATGTGAAGTCAAACGCCCGCCGCCGCCGTGTGCGAGCAGTATTTTATTTTCTTTTTTGCTGTCGGTCATGTTCTGCGTTTTCTTCTCCTGCCGTATTTGTACCATGCAGAACATGCACCCTCACTGCTTACCATGCATGGTCCTACCGGCGAATCAGGCGTGCATTTCGTCTCGAACATTCCGCAATCGGCGGGGTCGATCAAACCGCAAAGCACCTCTCCGCATCTACAGCCGGTTAAGTCTTCGGCCGGTATTTCGTTGAAGCCGAAGCGTTTCATCGCGTCGAACTTTGCGTACTCTTCTTTGAGACGTAACGTTCCGCCCGGTATTTTACCAAGCCCGCGCCAGTAACCGTCATACGGCTGGAAGAACGTGTTGATAATTTGCCATGCCGTTGTGTTGCCCGTCGCGGTCACTGCCGCCGGATACATGCTAATTACTTCGGGCGCATCATTGGTGAGTTGACGACATATCTCGGCTATTCCTTCTATGACCTGCATCGGCTCGAAACCGGCGACGACGCAGGGACGTTTATAAGTTTCGACGATCGGTTTGTATGCGTCCGTGCCGATAATTACGCTGACATGGCCGGGGCAAAGGAACGCGTCGATCTTATGATTTTTTTCGGAAAGCAGCGCATCCATCGCCGGGATAACCAGTTTGTGTCCGGAAAGGATGCAGAAATTGTCGAGGTTTTTTTCGGCTGCGTCTTTGATCGCTACCGCGGTAGCAGGCGTGGTTGTCTCAAATCCGACAGCTACGAATACTACGGTTTTGTCGGGATTCTCTTCGGCAAGTTTTATTGCATCTTCGCTGCTCAACACCAGTTTGACATTCGACTTGGCACGTTTTTCCAGGGAACCGTCTTTGCCCGGGACGCGGATCATGTCGCCGTAAGTTGCGATTATGCAGTCATCACGGTCGGCGATTTCCAGCATAATATCTATGTATCCCTGGTCGGTCACACACACCGGACAACCGGGACCGGAAAGCAGCTTAAGGCTTCTTGGAAGCGTGGGCCTGATACCGTTGCGGAATATCGAAACCGTATGGGTTCCGCATACTTCCATGATATTGATCTGGCGGCCAAGCGTTTCGCACGCCTGGTCCATTAGTGCCTGTGCATTACAAATTCTAGTCAACATAACAGAAATACCCTTTAGGGTAGTAAATGTCCGCGTTGAAAATGATAATTACTTATTTTAAAGTAACTTACCGCGAACAAAACGGAAATTTTCAATCGTGATCAATTAACTACCCCGAAATTTTATCGTCGGTATCCATAAATCCTTTTATCTCGTCAAAAAGATCCCACGTCTTGCGGGCTTCTTCTTCGTCGAGAATCGTTATCGCAAAACCGGCATGTACCAGTACGATGTCATTCAATTTTGCGTCCGGGATAAGTGTTGTTCTGATGTTCCACTTATTTCCCATCGCATCGGCGACGGCGCGGTCGCCAACAAGTTCTATTATTCTGGCAGGTACAGCTAAACACATATATTGCTTTTCCTGTAAAAATCATTTTTGAAATTTTTCGGCAGCGATCGCCGCTTGTCCGAGCGATATCCCGCCGTCGTTTGCCGGCACACGTCTTTTGAATAGTACAAAAAAGCCTTCATTTTTCAATAGCCTTATCAACCTGTTTGATAAATACCGGTTGCAAAAAACGCCGCCGGAGAGTGCAACTGTCTTAAGTCCGTAATTATCCCTGGCTTTTTGTGCAAGTGCCAGCAGGGAACCTGCGAGGCAGTTATGGAATTTTGTCGATACTACACCTTTACTAACGCCGCTTTCAATATCGTCGGCGATTTGCTTTACCATTGTACGGAAATCAACCTTGAAGGTTCCGTCAGAAGCTGAATTAATCTGCACATTGTAACTTTTTTCCAGACCGCTTTTCACTATCGCTTCCAGTGCTATCGGCAATTGGGCTTCAAAATGATTATGTTTTCCCAGTCCGGCCATCGCGGCAACGGCATCGAAAAGACGTCCAAGGCTCGATGTCCGGGCAACATTTACATTTCGCTTGAGCTGATCGGCGATAATGTCGAGTTTGCTCCGGTCGGCTTCGATGCCTTCCAGCAGCTGGCCGTACTTTTGCATATAATCCTCATCGCATTGGCTCAAAAGCCCCATCAGCGGCCTAATTGCCTCTTTAGCCGCGGTGTCTCCGCCGGCAAGGGGATAGTACTCCAACTGACCGAATCGCTGGAAATCACTCAGTGACGCTATCAGACATTCGCATCCCCAAATCGCTCCGTCGGTCCCCAGCCCCGTTCCATCTGCGACAAGGCCGATCACTTTTTCGTGATGATCGTATTCGGCGAGCACCGAGGCGATATGTGCCCAATGGTGCTGGATTTCGAGAACATTACCATCGGATAATTTTTTGGCAAACTGACTCGAAAGATAACCCGGGTGCATATCGCATGCAAACACCCGGGGCTCGACTTCGAAGAGTTTTTGCAGGTGCTTGACGGATCGGCCGTAGTGTCTGTAAACGTCTGCCTCTTTCAGATCGCCGATATGCTCGCTCAAAATAAACTTCTTGTCTTTGCCAAAACAGAACGTGTTTTTCAGATCCGCACCGGCGGCGAAGATATGTTTTTCGCATCGGTTTGAGGTAGGGATCGGAACCGGGACATATCCTCTGCTTCTTCTGAGCATCGCCGGTCCGCCATCAACAATCTGAACCACAGAGTCATCGACTTGCCGGTAAATATCCCGGTTGTGCATCAAAAAGGCGTCGGCGATGCCGGAAAGTTTTTCCAGTGCTTCCCCATTTTCGCAGATAAGCGGCTCATCCGAGATATTGGCACTGGTCATGACAAGCACCTCGATGTCGTTTTCTGCAAAAAGCAGGTGGTGAAGCGGCGTATAACACAGCATAAACCCGAGATTGCTGCTGCCAGCGGCGACGGAATCGGCGATTTTGGGTTGTTTTCCTGCTTTTGCGGGCAATAGAACTATCGGGCTTTCAGGGCTTTTAAGCAGGGATTCGGCAATCTCGTCTACCTCTGCAAATTCCCTGATCTTTTCGATATTGCCTGCCATTAGTGCAAACGGTTTGTGATCTCTTTGTTTTCGCCGTCGCAATCTGCATACAGCTTCTTCGTTCAATGCATCGACTGCAAGATGAAACCCTCCAAGGCCCTTTATCGCTGCGATCTTACCGGCGTGCAGCAGTTCGGCGGTTTTCGCGATCACCGCATCGCTATCGTCTTCGATCGTATTACCGAGGTTGTTGCAAAGTGATATTTTCGGTCCGCAGGTTTCGCACGCTACCGGTTGAGCGTGGAATCGTCTGTCGGCGACATCGGTGTACTCGCGGCGGCAGTTATCGCACATCTGGAACGGCTGCATCGTTGTATTGCAGCGATCATACGGGATATTTTGCACGATAGAATATCGCGGCCCGCAGTTGGTACAGTTAATAAATGGATAGCGGCAGCGAAAATCATCCTCGCTGCACATCTCGTCAAGGCAATCGGCGCAGGTTGCACTATCTGCGGTTACCTGCGACAGGATTGAGCCGGCAGATGAACTTGCCCCGATCCGAAACTGCTTTTCGCCGTCAATATCGTCAATGTCTTTACTGCGGAGTGAGCTTATATTCATCAGGGCAGGCAAATCGCCCTTTGCCTCAAGATGTTCCATAAAACCGGCTACCTGCTCATCGGAGCCCTGAACCTCGACAACAACGCCGCTTGTATCATTACATACGTACCCGGCAAGGGCATATCGCACGGCAAGACGGTATATGTAGGGTCTGCAACCTACGCCCTGGACCTGTCCACTTAGATATATTCGTTTTCGCATGACCGATCAATCTGCTTTTACACATTGATGTTACGATTATTCTCCAGCCCTTTGCCTGCTACCGTAAACGGCCTCAATCTGCCCACATTATTGAGCAATCCTATCGCGGCCATGCTGACGACGAGGGAAGAGCCTCCGGCGCTTACAAAAGGCAGTGTAAGCCCTGTAATAGGCATAAGACCAACCGTCATGGAGGTATTGACGATCACCTCGACGGCGAACATGGCGATTATACCCACCGCGATCAGCCTTGCAAACGGGTCCGTGTTGTTTGTTGCGATTTCCAGACCGCAGACAAAAATGGCTGCATACAGCCCAAAAATGGCCATACATCCCCAAAAACCCCATTGGTGGGCGATCAACGAGAATATGAAATCGTTATGCCGCTCAGGCAAATAATTATACTCTATATAAGGGCCCTGGCGGAAACCATATCCTTCAAGCCCGCCGGATGCGATGGCAAGTTTGCTGTGCTTAAGCTGGAAGCCCCAGTCCTGATCCCATGCCCGCTTGTCAAAATGTTTTTTTCCGGTAAGAATATTTGCAAGTTTGGGGTTTCTCTCGGCTTTTTGCGAGATCCAGTCGTTTTGAAACACCACGCAGCTTATTCTTGCTCGCTGGTAATGATTCAACTGCCCCCAAAGCAGCGGAAACGACATTACAGCCAGAAGCATTATGATCAAGAGGTGTTTAGCCCTGGCCCCTGCGACAAAAAGCATTGAAAACAACACAGGCATCATCAGCAGCACTGTCCCCAGGTCCGGTTCCTTCAAAATGAGTACTATCGCAAGCAATGTCAGCACAAACGGTCCGATCAGCCCGGAAAGCTTGCGATAATTGCTCCGATACCGAAGATACCACGCCAGGGCAAGTATATGGGCGACTTTGCAGAATTCAGACGGCTGGATCGATATGGACCGGCTTCCAAGACCGAGTTGGATCCACCGGTATGCTCCTTTTCTATCTTCTATAAAGGGACTAAGGTCGATATATTTGCCCAAAATAAGCACCGCAAGGGCAACCAGAACCAGCCCGTAAAGCCAATAACTCAACGGTCCAAGCCATCTGTAATCTATATAGCTTAGAAAAATGATCGCTGCAAGACCGGCAAAAGCGTATACGACCTGCCTTTTCCATGCCGACGGGTGATATGAACCGGGCGAGGAAATGGACTTGAGAGGGTGCCCGGACGCGTAAATGCTTGCTATACCTATACATACGAGCGCAAATACCGCCAATAGCATTAGCATCCGAACCGTTATAAGTCGTCCCTGAAAAAGTTTGATCATAGCTCTATATTAGTGCCGATTGCCCTCCCGTTCAATAGTAATACCCTTTAGTAATAAAAGTTTGCGTTGAAGATTTTGTAAGTGATTGTTAACAACAAGATTAGACCACGCATAACGCGCATTTTTTTATGCGGGTTGGTATAATATATTTTGCCAAAACCCGAATCTACTCTCTACTCTCTATTCTCTACTTTCTGGTCGCGAAACTACCCGTGTTGCCGATAAAAAACTTTTTATCAGGGCAGAAAATAAGTGCCGTCCTGGTTTCTTTTACTTTGAATATAATCGCAAAAACCCAGTTTTTATGGGACATAGTAACCTGGGAATTGCCTGATAGTACTGAGAATGAGTTTTTTATCGAAAGTTTAGATTTTTTTCTTGCCCTGAAACGCAAACCATGCTAATATAGCGGTACAAGTGGGTACCTTCTCTGAGGGTATTGGCGTGTGGGTTGTTTATATAAAGATTGAGAGGCCTTTAAGGTGCGTAGCCGAGAAGGTTATAGATAGAGAGAAGAGTTTTGAAAGAAAGGAAGGTGTTTTATGAAGAAGATTATTTTGGTATTGATGGTTATCTGTGTAGCCATCCCGGCATTGGCTGCCGACGTGAAAATCAGAGCGACCAAAACCGCACCAGGCGAATTGACCATTAGCTACATAGCACAAGCTGGCGCTGGCGTTCGCGGCATTGCCCTTAAGGTTACGGTTACCGGTGGTGGTGAAGTAACGGCACCTGCTGCTGCTACTGCAACAGCTGGAGTGTTTAACGTATTTATGGATCGCATTTCTGATGATCCCGAAACCTACGGTATTGGCAGTGGCAATGCTGTCGCTGATCCTGCTGCAGCAGGCACACTTACTCTTCCGGCAGCGGCGGTTTCGCTTTGTGCTGGTTTTGTCGATACCGGCGGAAGCCAGGCTCCTGCACTTGACGCAGGAGGTATTGTCGAGGTCCTGACGATCAGTGTCGCCACATCATGCATCACCGTTGAGTTAGATACGCTCCGCGGCGGCGTTGTTGGCGATGACATTGGCACCGTAATTCTCCCCGACCCGATGTGCATGGACGATCTTCCTTGTCTAGGTGACGCTAACAAAGACGACGCCATCTACACAGATGACCTGACTGAGTTAATTGATTACTTGGGAATTTTTTCTGCTGAATACTTTTATTGTGCCGGTACGGATTACCGATTCGAGTCTAATATGGACATAAATGCAGATGGCGCTGTCTACACAGATGACCTAACTGAGTTGACCGATATTCTTACGGCTCTGTCTGGCAGCTATTTCTTTCAAGCGTGCCCATAATTCTGTTTTTATGGTAGAAAGTTTAAAAAGTTACAATAGTTTTAATGTTGAGGTTGCTTTATGCGTGTAAAGCGAGATTTAGTTTATTTAAATTTAGTTGGAAAGGATGTATGATGAGAAAGAAAATTGTAATCGTTTTGATGGTCGTTGTAATGGCATCGGTAGCTAATGCTGCTCTGAGTTGGGGGGGGTTAGATTCCTATAACGCCAGCACTGGCGTAGCGACAGTAACTTTAAACTCCAACACATATGTGAAAGCTATTAATATTTTCCAGATGACTTCCGCTGTAACTGGTACTTGGGCAGTAGTAAGTGACGCGTTTTATTCGAACCTTGGACCTAGTAACACTGCTACTACTTTAGGTGGATGGTCAGGCAATCTTGAGGCTGGTGATGAGATTGGTGTAACAGGCGTTCTTGCAACTTTCACACTGACTGTTCCTACTTCAACTGATATGTCGAGTGGCATTGCTGTTACTTTACCGAATCACCCGGCGATAGCTCAGCTGAAAAGTTATGCAACAGAAATGAATGATGATAAGACTTATTTGGCAGGTTTACCTTACACAATTACCCCAGAGCCAATGACAATGGCTCTTCTGGGTCTTGGCGGGTTGTTCCTTCGTCGTCGTAAATAATCACGGCTTTCGATTTGAACTGAGCGTTAAAGCTTAGACAGTTTATAAGAGACAGGCTTTCGGGTCTGTCTCTTTTTTTGCGCAAATATCATTAGTCAATAATCGTAATAGGCCACCCCTTTAGAGTCTGTACCTGGCCAGTCAATATGAATTGAACCTGTTACGGCATTGTATATCCACCCAGTTGATCCGGTTGGGAGTGCTTCATCGGCAGCATCATAAAACGTAAGCAGCTGAAACTCTTTGTTAAATGGATTTCTAGCGCGAGCCTTTAGGTATGGACCAAATTTATATACATCGACAGGGTCTTGTACAGAGCTACAAGCTCCGGTTGCACTAGAATAGTAGTATAGATGCAAGTAGACTAATCCATCGAATTGAGTTCCCAGTGTTGTATGTCCAGCTTTAAGTCCATTATGATGAATTTTGAATAATTCGAGTTGCGTACGAAGTGTCTGAAGAAGTTCTTTTGCGACGGCTTCTTTTGCTTTTGTTGAGCTTTGGCTAAATTGCGGGGCCACTATCGCTGCCAATATCCCGAGGATAGAGACTACTATCAGTATTTCTATAAGTGTAAACGCTTTTTGTTTGGCCATTGGTCTCACATTAAAATCATGCATATTCATACCACAAACGCAGGTTTATCGCTTGTCTGAATATCGTCCAATAGAGGGGTTTACTTAGCTTAAAAACTGCCAGAACAAATATTATACCCCGCTGAATACACAAAAACCCCCTGTTATGACACTGATATCATTAAAAACCCGGCTATACGCAAGATATAGCCGGGTATATTTGAGATGCTGCCCCGAATGTTATAGGGCGTTATTTCGTTGACTTTTCGGCTGCTTCTTTCAGCAGACGCTTAGCATTATCCTGCTGTAACTTTCGAAGATTCTCTATACCCTTGCGGATATTCTCTTTTTGCTCGGGTGTCTGTACGGGTTTTTTGATCTGTGGTTTCGGCTTGGCTTGCTGGCCCTGCTGGGCGGCTTTCTTTAGGGCCTTGATTTCGTTTGTTAATTTCTCATTTTCAGTAATAAAAACTGAGAGCATCCTCGATGAATCCATCAGCCCTTTATTCAATTTATGCAGCTCCATCTGTTTATCTTTTACCGTTGTTATTAATTCATCGTTTTCCAGCCGGCACTGCGAGAGCTGTTCGTCTTGACAGCCAGTCAGGATTATTGCGATTATCACTATGATTGCGATTGATGTAATTTTTGCTGGTTTCATTGTTTGGCTCCTTTTAGGTTAGCAGTTTCTGTTTCCGTATTATTACTAAAAACTTCTTGGAATTTTTACAAGAAGTTTTTCATTCTGGCAAACTTCTATACAAGTCGAGTTCTTTTTGCAGCCTGGTTATAAGTGCCTCGTCGCCTATGGTCTTAGCCATGGCCAATGCCTTTTCAGCGGTTTTGACTGCCTCGCTGGAGTTACCGACCGCGGCATATGCAGCAGCCAAGGTGCTGAGGTATACCGGATGTTTTGACTGGGTTTGCTCGCAGGCTTGCATGGCAAATTCCAAGGCCTCGGAAGTGGCATTTGATATCTGGTTGGTATTGTTGAGCAGGATCCGTGCTATGATATTCATCTTGCCAGGCTGTTTGTCGAGTTTTATCTTCTTTTTGAACTGAACAATGGCCAGGCGGCGTTTTCTTTGTTCGAGACGCAACTTCCCGAGTTCATTGTTTACTTCTGCGAGTTTGGCCGGGGAAACTGTTTTGTCCTTTGACATTAACTCCAGGGTCTCTTCGAGTTGCTTAGCTTCTTGTTCTTGTTTCAGGGTATTGACGAAACCCGGAATGCTAAGAGGACCCTTGGGGCGGCCAGATTTTAATGTATTGGCCTTGTCTCCATTGCCATCGCCCGATTCGGATAACTTATGAGACTGAGCCCACTGCTTTAGTAAACTTTCTCCCAGTGTACCGGCTTCTGCGTTATTTTTCGACATGCCCAGAGCGTTGGATTGAAAGGTAGTATGAAAACCGATCATATCTTTAGGGTCTGTTTTGCTCTGGTCAAAGCTGAAGTCTACTTTAACCCTGCTGCCGGTGACGTACCCCAATGACTCCAGGTGCTTAATGGACTCTGCATCGAGTGGCTTATCCTCCTCCTTATCTTTACGAACGGTCTGCTCCAATACCTGCGCCAGACGATCCTTGAGGATACGGGCTCTATGAGGCTCTTTTTCTACTAAGTTGGTTAATTCACCCGGATCTTGTTGAATGTCGTACAACTCCGGGCGGGTGGTTTGAATATACTTCCAGCGATTGCCAGTGAGACCCAACAGTGAGTTGGCGTTGTAGTTTGTCGGATACAAGCTTTCGCAATAGAGGTATCTGTCCTCTTCCTCAGGCGGCTTATTATTGAAATACCCGGCAAGATTTTTCCCCGTAATCTGCGCCGGAGGTTCTATATCCAACAAGCTACACAGCGTCGGAACAATATCTATGATACCTGCTATGTCGTCGATCTTATGCGGTATGTTTGACCCAGGGAGTTTGTATATCATCGGCACCTTTATAGCACTTTGGTAGATAAAATACCTATGTGTAATTTCACCGTGCTCACCCAGCATTTCCCCATGATCGCCTGTTACTATGATCAGTGACGATTCATACATGCCAAGGCTTTTAAGTTTGGCGACAACCTCACCGATGCAGTGGTCGGCATAAGCTACCTCGCCGGCATAAGGACTCTCTTTAAACTTTGTTGCAAAAGGCTCTGGCGGATTATAGTCGTCGTGGGGGTCATAGTAATGCAAAAAGAGAAAGATCTGTTTATCCTTCTGTTTTTCCAACCACTCAAAAGCCACACGATTTACTTCGCCGGCCCGACGTTCGCTCTGGTTTTTTTTCGCAAACTGGTCATTGTAAGTGTCAAATCCGCGGGAAAGGCCATGACGGTTATTCAATATTTGCGCCCCCACAAAAGCGCCTGTTTGATACCCTTTCTTTTTGAGCAATTCCGCCAAAGTTACGCTGGGCGGATCAGAAAAGTTTTTGTTGTCATGTTTGCCATGTTGGGGCGGAATGGTGCCGGTAAACATGGAAGTATGAGCCGGTAAGGTCAAAGGGAGTGGTGTTATGACATTACTGAATAAATAGCCTTCGCTGGCCAGGGAATCGATATTTGGTGTAGTCGGCTGGGGATAGCCATAACAACTCAGATAGTCGGCCCGGCAGGTGTCTATGCTGATCAGTACTAAATGGCGAATGGGAGGTGAAGAAGGTCGGCGAGAAACAAACCAAACACACAAACCGGCCAGCAGGATAACTGGTATGATCAACAGCGGACTTTTCCTGATCTTATTAGTAGCCATAAGGCACCGTACGTTTCAAAAGGAGTTATTGTTTGCGGGTATTTTCAACAGCTTTTTATAACACGTCCAGCATTAAATACCCATTCCTTATTATAAAGCGCAACATAGTATAATTCAAGCGGAAAAGTTTGGCTTTTCTTTTTGATCATTATCTATTATAATTAAACAAGAGCAGCTTATCTGCTATGCAGGAGGTTTTTGCCGAGTGTATGCCGTTTGTTTCTTCTCGCTCCACTGAGGTGTTGACAATTTCGATATTTGTTGCTATAATCAGTACTTGGAACTCAATAAAACGATGAAAATCATAAATCAGCCGCAGAATTACAGCATTTTGAGGCGGAAAATAGCAGATGTGAAGATTAAGTCATAAGTGGTTATTCTTCAAGGAAATGCATGTGCTTCGCAGGGTTTCCTGCGGACGCCAGACCAGTACGGGAGTTGCACTAGATGCAGTCAAAATTAAGTCAATTAGATAAATTGGAAAACCAGAGCATCTTCATTATTCGTGAGGCTTTCAGTCAGTTCAAGAATGTTGCGATCCTCTGGTCGATCGGCAAAGACTCTACAACGCTTCTCTGGTTAGCGCGAAAAGCTTTTTTCGGCAAGCTGCCTTTCCCGGCATTGCACATCGACACGACCTACAAGTTCAAAGAGATCTACGACTTCAGGGAAAAGTACGCCAAGGAGTGGGGCCTCGATCTGGTCGTTGCCAAAAACGATGAAGCTCTCGCTGCCGGTGTCAGTCCGGATACAGGCAAGTTTAAATGCTGCAATGGCCTCAAGACCGAGGCTCTAAAGCAAGCCATCGCCAAGTTTGGTTACAAGGCGTTGTATCTCGGTATTCGGCGTGACGAGCATGGCATCCGCGCAAAGGAAAGAGTCTTTAGTCCACGAGACGAAGATTTCGAATGGGATTATAAGAATCAACCGCCCGAGCTTTGGGATCAATACAAAACAAAGGCGGCTGAAGAAGAACATATTCGCGTTCACCCGCTGCTCGGCTGGACCGAAGTCGATATTTGGGAATACGTCAAGCGGGAAAATATACCCGTCTGCAACCTGTATTTCGCCAAAAATGGCAAACGCTTTAGAAGCATCGGGTGCGAAACATGCTGCGGCCCGGTTGATTCCGAGGCTGATACGATCGACAAGATCATCGAAGAGCTAAAGACAACCGATGTATCGGAAAGATCAGGCAGAGCTCAGGACAAAGAATCCGATTATATGATGCAAAAACTTCGGGCACTGGGATACATGTAATTTTATTCCATATCGCCGCAACAGTATTTCGTTTGGTATAAACAATTTTAATATAAGAATGAGAACAGAAATGGATGTACTCAGTTTTGTAATAGTAGGACACGTAGATCACGGTAAATCCACACTTATCGGCAGATTGATGTATGACACAGGTGCATTGCCGCCGGATAAGTTTGAGGAAATTAAAAAAGCATCGCAGAATCAGGGCCGAAGGACAGAATTTGCGTACCTGCTCGACCATCTTGAAGAAGAACGTAAACAGGGTATCACCATTGATACAACGCAGGTGTTCTTCACTACTGACAAAAGACGCTACGTCATAATCGACGCACCCGGCCATGTCGAATTTGTAAAGAACATGATAACCGGAGCTTCGCAGGCAGAAGCTGCAGTCCTTATCGTCGATGCCGAAGAAGGCGTAAAGGAACAGACTAAACGTCATTCCTATATGCTCTCGATGCTCAGCCTGAAACAGGTCGTTGTCGTCATCAACAAGATGGACCTGGTGGACTACTCTCAGGATCGCTTCAATGAGGTAAGATCCGATGTTGAAAATTGGCTCGCTTCAATCGATATTGAAATTGACATTGTTATTCCGATCTCAGCGATTGATGGTGATAATATTACGACCAACTCTGACAAGATGCCCTGGTATTCAGAATTTACTTTCCTCGGCAGCCTTGACACACTCGAAAATACATTGCCTCCAGAGAATAAGCCATTGCTGTTTCCCAT
>VRUF01000282.1 GCA_019456245.1 Planctomycetota bacterium
CTTGACTATAAGTGTCCCGTCCAGTAGAATAACAAAGGGAAATACTGTTAGGATAGACGTTGGGTCAAGGTGCAACTTATGGAATCTGAAGCTTTACAACAAACCGAGGAGCGTTTGAACACACAGATCGCAAATCCGTTCCTAAGAGAAGTCCTGTTGAAGGAGTACGAACTGTCCTTTTCTCGAGTGTCAAGTATATACAATTTAACGCATCAGGGGATAACAGTATATACTAGCGTGGTTTTCGCAACTCTCACCGTAGTAGGTTTTCTGATCCAACCGGATGGAAAAACATTATCCTCGACTCTTGTCCCCCCCCCCCCCATCGTCATAGGCTTGTTGTTATCCCTTGTTTGTTTTGGGACTGCAAACATCTTTATTCATTTATCGACATGGGCCGCAAGAAACTACTATAGGAAACGCCGAAGTATCATGTTCAACATCCTTCTAGCACTTCCCGCTAGTAGCGCATTAAATGAGCAACTGCGGGACTATATATGTCTGCCTCGATACGCTCACAGTGGACTACTCCGCAAACTGAGCCTCTATTTATGGTATTTATTATTCATAATAGCCTGCAACACGGTCGTAGGTTCATTGCTTATTGGATATGCAATTAATGGAATTGATTGGTGGTGGTTGTTTTTGACATTCACTTTTCTGGCTCTTCAATTTCTGCTCGCCGAATGGTATATTCAAGTGAAGTCTCGTGAACATTCAAGGCAATCAGATAAGAAGCGGAATACACTTTGTCGTACGATGACTGAGCAATGGATACAGATGCTCTCGGAGGGAGGATAATTGGAGAAATCAGTGTTATATCGGGGCTCTGCGGACATTTACATTACGGAGCGTTGTGACGAAGGGTGCTTGTTCTGCTCGGGAAAAAAGGGCGACGCGTTTCTTTCACTGGACGATTTCAAGGGATATGTAGAGAACTGGGTCCGATACGGGACTAAGCATATCAATATGACTGGTGGAGAACCGCTTCTGCACCCGCGGTTGCCTGAGTTTGTCAGGCACGCCAAGTCACTTGGCATGACCACCGCTCTGTTCACTAGCGGATCTCAATATTGCACAAACATTTATAGCGAAGTTCTGCCATGGCTGGACTGGCTTGCAATTTCGATTGATGGAGGCCCGGAGGCTGATCGGGCAGTTGGACGATCCGAACTTCATTTTGAAAACGCAATGAAGTCTTTTGCATATGCGAGAAGTAAATTTCCATCAGTCAAGGTGAGAGTCGCCACTGTAGTGTGTCGGCTGAACTTGGACGGAGTGGAAGAACTCGGATGTGAAATGCTACAGCGTAAGCTTTGTCCTGACCTTTGGCGGATCAAGCAAGTTATCCCAGTCAGACGAGCTGAGAAACTTTGGGAAAGCCTGAGGATTACGGAACGCGACTACGATTCTCTCACAGCCAAGCTATCTCTTTGTTTTGCTAATACCATCAACATCAGATCAAATCCTTGGCAATCCAAATCCGGCGATTTGATTGTAACGTACCCGTCAGGGATATCGGGGTCAACTATGATCAGGGATAATGGAGAGGCTTCTACAATCGTTATGTTAGGCAATATTTTTGATGATTTTGATGGAGTGATTAGCTCTTGGCACAGGACTGTTCGAGGCAAGACAATCACTGCTGACCGCTACATGAATGAGGCATGGGGAACCAACGATTCAGAGAGTAACATAGGGTAGTCTCTGACATATACGGGGAACATTGTTTTTTGGCTCTTGACAAAGCAGACTTCATAGCAGTGACTTGAACCCTGAGCTTTTTGGTCGACAGTGCAAACGGAGAGTTCAGTAAGTACTTGTGAACAAAGAAGCTGCTTTAAAATACATGGGAATTAAATATTTAGGGTAAATGTCATGGGAAATTTTGGAAGCGGCAAGTGGGCGGATGCGTGTTTGAGGAAGGTTTCTGTTGAAATCTGTAATGAGATCAGTATTAAGCTCTTGAAGGAAAACGGGTTTCTCGATTGTAGTAAGGCTGGGGTGGTTGAGTGGAGGAATGTTGTTGGGGATGTGGTTAGCAGTGTTGAAGTTGAATCTCATATACATGTTGACGTTGACAAAACCTCGTTTTTGGTGGTGCGGATGGGGGTTTTGTCATCAGCTATAGAACAGAAGATCGAATTTATTAAGTGGCCGTGTAATTATGGGGGATTTCGATATTACTTTGCCTGCCCTGCTGTTGCCGATGGGGTTTATTGTGGTAATCGGGTTACTAAGCTGTTTTTGCCTTCTGGTGGTTCTGTGTTTGGTTGTCGGGATTGTTACGATCTGACATATCAGTCATGCCAGGAGAGCCATAAATATGACAAGGTTTTCGGGCATATTGAGGGTGCTGACATTGGGTCGCTTTCGGTTACTCAGGCGCTTCGGTTGGGTGGCCTGTAAGCCCCCAATTTAAGTCTTTTATTTTGGGAGTCTGAGACTATCGACAATGACTCCTAAGGCTGAAATGAAGACAACAAGCAACGGTAGAATTATATGAAGTGACTTCTCTTTACCATAAAAGAGGATGCCAGGGACAGCTCCAATAGAACACCACAAAAGTCTCAGAAAAAAACGTTGTACAATGCTATTTTTGTCTTTCAACGGTGGAGCTTTCCAGAGATTCATAGTTAAACCTTTCACTTTAATTCGATTTTTGTATTTCACTACCAATATAGACTCGATTATATGGGGTATGTTACAGAAAAAACAGTAATTTTTGCTTTTTTGGTCTGGATTATTTCCCAGAGGGCATGGGGTGGGATTAAAAAAGTGGGGAAAAGGGCTCTGACGTTTTCCCTTTCCCCCTGTTGATTATTCTGCTTCAATGTCGATCAGCATTTCCTCGATGTCGAAAACCTGATAGTAATCGCCGTCTGATTCGTATAGCTGGCAATCAGCGACAAGACTGTCGACGTGCTCCTGGACTCCGATTCTGTAGGCGGTTGGGTCAAGCTCGCTCATTACGTGGGACGGGCTCCAGCTGCAGCATCCTAGTTCGATTTCCGGGTAGCATTCGTCCAGCATTTCGTCGAATAGTTCTTCGTCGTCTATTGATTCGCAGCGGTCCTGTATTATGTGGTCGATTACCCATTCTGTCCCGTACTCGACCCCTACGCCTTCCACGTGACGCATAAAGTCGTCACTGTGGCATGTTGGGCAGAATTCTGCTTCTACCACCTTATAACAGCCGTAACAGAAGTTATCGCTTATTTTGTA
>VRUF01000283.1 GCA_019456245.1 Planctomycetota bacterium
GTCAACCGCATCACCGTTGATCGGGCTGTCGGCATACTTAGGAAAGACAATGGCAGACTCCGGACAAACCCGCGCACATGCCGGACAGTTAGTCTTGCAGTTCACTGGTTTAACCACCTCGACATTCCCGTCATCCGAAAGAGCATAAACACCGAACAAACAGAAATTCAGGCACTGTTTGCAATTTACACAACGCCCATAATCGATAACAGGAAACCACGGCGCCCAATCGCCTTCTTTTTCAAGAGATACGTCATCCGGCGGTTCCTGCGTATCCGCATTTCCGCCCAATCCCCCAATTATCTCTTCCCCCGTTTGAGTTCTCATATTGTAAACAACGGCATCTTCACCCAGCTTAGCGCCGGCAAAATCGAAAAGACACCGTATCGCACGCCGGAAACAGGCGACGATCTTAACAGAATCCGCCTTTGCCCATTCCTTAAGAATCGGATCTTTCTCAGCTGCCATTTTACAAAGATCGGCAACAGCAACAAATCTCGCTCCGCTATCTTTAAGTGACTCCAGCACCCGCCCCTTTACATCTTCAGATATGATGTCATACCATGCGCAATTGCAATATATAATAAGTTGATCTTCAGCCATTAAATGCAAACACCTGTTTAATCTGCTTTGATTTCGTATCTTTCAAACAGCTCATTCTTGCGATACCCAATATAGATTGATCCCGTTATTTACTAACGTCAAGGCAAAGCATCTTTTCCTGATCACGAATCAACAATTTGCCATCTGATATCGCCAGCGGCGCCCATATCTCATCACCGCTAAGAAGCTGCACACTTGCCAGTTCCTTACATTCTTTGGGGTTCACTTCCAGCAATCGCAGGTAACCATCGGCATCAACGACGTAGATCATTCCATCTGCCATCAGCATCCCGCCGCGATCGTACTTCGGACTGCCTTCAATCTCACTGGTCTGCCATTTAATCTCACCACCGAGAGTCATACACATCAGTCCAGGCTTAGGACTACTCTTTCCGTTGTTGTCCACATACATATGTCCCTGATGAACTATTGGCTGATGGATCATGCCTTTCCAAACTTTCGATGGCAGCTGAAAAACTTCTTCCGCCTCGAATTTTTCGCCAACTTTTTTGATCTTAAGCATTACACTCCCTGCTCCGTATGCGCCAGAGACATAAACCATGTCATCGCCAACTGGCTCTGGATATTGAATCGGAATTCTGCACGACCAACCCCGATACATCCAAAGCAGCTTACCATCAGCTGCCGATATCCCAACTACTTTGCCTGCAGAACCTTTTTTCGAGTTACCCGCGCTGTTGAACAACACCTGATCGACACCACATATGTTTGCTACGATCGGCGTTGCATAAGTCGTTTTCCCAACTGGTTCGGTACTTTTCCACACAATATCACCCGTCGCCTTTTTCAAAGCAACAACCACCGCTTTCACGCCCTGCGGAGCAACTATAACCATGTCCTTGTAGATCAAAGGAGAATTAACAAGCCCCCATTTAGGACGCTTGGCTTCAAACTCAGCAAAGAGATCCTTTTTCCATACCACCTCGTGACTAACAGCATCGATACAATGCATCAAGCCATGCGGACTGACAATATATATCTTCCCGTCATCAACCGTAGGCACAGCACGGGATCCCGAATGCGAAAGCTTCCCATCAGCCTCGTAAGGAAATTTCCACTCCTCTTTGCCGCTAACCATATCCAAACAGCGAAGAACATCCTCCTTGCCGTCAACTCTGTCAAGAATATAAACCTTACCGTCCTCTATGGCACCGGATCCGTAACCTGCACCGAGCTTCTTCTCCCATAATACCTTAGGACCATCGGCTCCCCACGACCGCGCAAGCCCCGTCTCACATGATATCCCATTGCGATCAGGACCAAGAAATTGAGGCCAGTCAGCGCCAAAGGAAATACCGACAAAAAACAATACCAAAACCACAACAAAAACTTTCTTCGCATAGATTTTTAACACCACCAAACACTCCAATAATTAATAATATTGACACATAAGGAAATTTATTTTGCACCGCTCATATCAACACAAACCATTCCGCCATCTTTAAGTGACTTCAGTACCTGCCCCTTTACATCTTCAGATATAATGTCATATCATGCGCAATTGCAATATATAATAAGTTGCTCTTCAGCCATAAAATACAGTACCCGTTTTATTCGGCCTTGATATCGTAAGCCATAAGCACATCGTTATGGCGAACATACAGCACACCATCGCTTATCGCAGGATGCGCCCAGTGGATCCCTTCGCCATGAGGTATCTCAAATGAGCTTACGACATCAAACCCGTCAGGCGTTGCCTTCGCCAGCCCAAACTTACCGGACTTCTCCTCATAGCAATAAAGCATCCCGCCGGCAGTAATGATTTGCCCCTTGTTACCCCATTTCGTGTCGTACATCGTCTTGCCGCTCTTCCAGTCCACGCAAACCCAGCTACCGTTTCTATTGCCGTCCCAACTTGTCCCATAGATGTGTCCGTCAACAAGAACAACTCCGCCTACATGCGTATCCAGATCGAAATTCGTCCACACTTTCTCAGCGCTGCCCCCATCGGCTGAAAGCCCAAGCTTGATACTGCCCATATTGTACCCGCTCGTAACGTAAATTTCCCCCTCATGATAGATCGGGCTGATGCAGTTTATCCCTTTGGTTTTCGGCTGGTACTCCTTGCAGTCAAAACTCCAGAGAATATCCCCGTTCGCCGCATCCACACCGATGATATGCTCTGCAAGGATCTCAACTATAATCTTCTTACCGCCTCGTTCCACCAGAATCGGGGAACAATACGCCGCTTTATCACCTATGCTCTTGCTCGCCCAGACAACTTTGCCCGTCTTCTTATCGAGAGCAACCATCGTCGCCTTCGCACCGCCGGGTGTACAGATAACTTTGTCGTCAACGACAAGCAGGCTCTTGCCGATCCCCCAGGGACTATACTTCCCCTCGTATTCGGTAAACACATCCCTGGTCCACTTCTCCTCTCCACTCTTCACGTCGAAACAACTCGCCGCACCCATACCATTGACAACAAAAGCCAAACCACCATCTATAGTCGGTGTACCCCTGGACTCGGGATAATGAGCTTTCCACGCCTTGCCGTAAGGTTTTTGCCACTTGATTTTACCCTCAAGGTCCATCGCGGTAATATACTCGATCTTTTCCTTATTGCCCGTTGTATAGATCGTCCCCTCAC
>VRUF01000284.1 GCA_019456245.1 Planctomycetota bacterium
TATGATAGTCTCTTTCACTGAGTTATTCTCCTACTAGCTTGGTCAAATTTTGACCTGCCTCCTTCTTTGGATTGGGCCTGAAAACAACTTCCCCGGCCAGCAAAAGCCCAAGAAAGGCTG
Organism: Planctomycetota bacterium; assembly: GCA_019456245.1. Classification (GTDB taxonomy): domain Bacteria; phylum Planctomycetota; class Phycisphaerae; order Sedimentisphaerales; family Anaerohalosphaeraceae; genus VRUF01. The sequence goes on from VRUF01000284.1 coordinate 121, forward strand.
GGCCATGTTCTTCAATGGCATCGACCGCCATTTCTATAGCTGTTCGGCTAAAGTCAGAACGAAGGCCCAGAGGTATGGCTTTTTTCATGCGAGTTTTTAGCTCGAAGGGCATTATGATATGGAAGCGAGACATTTTAGTTAGCCTATCAGTTCAAAGTGACCAAGATCGTCGAAGACGTTATCTCGAACTTGCCAGTCTTTGTCCCAATCTCCGCCCCAGATTAGGGGGTAACTTAAACTTTCAGCTGTTGCCATCACGAAGCCAGCGAAATAATGGAAGCGGTCTCTATCCTTCCAGTCAATTGGATAAGGGTAGACATCAACAGCTAAGCTGGGACTAGAATTGTGCTTCGAGAATGGATATCTTACTTTGGTAAGCCCGCGGCGGAACAAGTCTTCTTGCTCGTGTGATCCCCTATGCCCACTTACTACTGTGCAGTCGAAAACAGTTACTACAGCTACAAAGATTTTTAGTAGCCGTGGGTCGCATGTATGCAGAATTGACCTGCTCCGCTCGCTGAAGATTGGCATCAGCCTGCTGCCTCCCAAAGTCGGTTGGCTCTATTCACAGAGTCTCTTACCAGTTGTTTTTCTTCTTCTGTAGGCTCTCTATCTTGGGAGACTAGAAGGGCAGAAATCTTAGCTATCTCGATGGCAGCCACCAGGATTTCCGCTATAGCTGCTGCTGTCATTGGGAACTTACCTCCAGTTGAATAAGCCTGAACATTCCATCCTGGACCAGATCATAGGCCACGGTTGGATCAGTGAAGTTTCCATCCAAGCAGATTTTATTCAAGCCAGGACGAAGGATGTTGACAAGTTCAACTTGGGTGTCACTTAGTTTCCCGGCTGCCCTTCTAGCTGCCAAGACAGTCAAGGTTGAAGCATAACCTTGGCAGGCAACGAGAACCTGTCTAGCTGGGTCTATAGTTGCACAGGCAGCTAGAACCAAGCCACCTACTATTGTTATGGCTAGCAGTTGTTTCTGGAACATCAGCTTTGACCCTTCTTCTCAAATATTGGGCTAGTTGTTAAGGCACGTAGGATGATGATAGCAGTACCTAAGCCCCCACTAACCCAGGGAAAATTCTCCATGATCCAGGCCTGCATATCGGCGCTGGTAAGGGCGCCAAGGACTGCTATTAGCACACCAAATACAGTAGTTTTCCAGCCTTTCATTTCAAAACCCTCTCGATGTAGTTAAGGATACGAGTTCGAGCCTTCTGCAGGTCTTCTATGCACCCAGCATAGAGCCAGGAGTTTTTGTCTACACCCTTAGCTAGTTCCATGTCGTCTAGTTCTAGTTTTACTCGGTCGAATAGAATAGTCATATCCTTTTTTTCTTTTTCAATCCTTTCTTCTCTTACTTCCTCCTCGGTGATGTCCTGCATCTCAGCCTCCTAAAAAGTTTAGCTCGTTGCTAGGCTTTCTGTGTTTCATATTTAACCGCTACCACAGTTTAAGCACCATACAAAGATGTTCAGAAAGCGGGGTTCTTTGCATTTAGCCAGCCTAGCCATTTTCAGGCACCGTGAGCCATTCGGGGCGAGAGGGTTCTAGAGCATCGGTCGCCCTCTAGAACCCAAGGAGAAGTAGCGGCCCCTAAGCAGCAGCTTCGACTTCTTCAGGAAGCCGAGGCAAGATGAGACGATTTGTTGTACGTGTGGTTCCATCCTGGGCTTCGTATGACCCCTGGGTGACACCTACCCTAGCTGATGCTCCCAAGAAATCATCGGTGTTGAAGCCGAGGTCTGTGTAAGGGATATGAAAGAGGTAACAGAACCTCTTAGCCATCAACATCTTGGTCTTGGCTGTTGTTCCAGGATCATGGCCTTTTTCCTGGTCATTTCTTGCATCCTTCTCCGGGATGGGAAGGGCTACCCAGTGACGTATTGGTAGATAGTCCTCGCTCTCGAAGCGGGTATCAATGACCAAGTTGTTCTTCTTCCCAGGTACTTTGTCTTCTGACAAAGCATGGATTTTGATGTCGTACTGGCCTTCAGGGGCCAGGGGTGTTTCTTTTGCATTGGCGAATTCTTCGCCCATTTCGATAAAGGGCACGTTTAGGTTTCCTTTCTTGGGTTTAGCTTCCAGCTGCGATGGTTGCTCTTTCTAAAAGGCCACCTATTCCTTGGCCTTCCAGAGGCTTATCCCAATCTACTGTTACGTCTTCAACTGGGTCGATAAATCTTGAGCTACAACGGAGATAAGGGTTATATCTGTCTTGTTGTGTTCGCACAAAGTAATGCATTTTTTCCTCTTTATCTGGCTCACCATAAGAGAGCCATACCTCGCTAAAAAGAATTGGAAGACGCTTTCGTAAACCTCCTAAAAAGTACATAACATTAAGCATTTTTCCTGAACCTTCTGCACCTCCTACTTCCGTTGCTTTATAGGACTCCTGCTTATAATCTACATGTCCAGTTATATAGATAGTTTTATTAGGAGTAATCAGGGTTCTAAATACTCTTATTACTGTATTAACAGTGGCCACATTATCAGCTATTGTTGGGTGTTCCCCAGTTCTGCTATTTAGCCATAGAATTCGATCTAAAACAACAGCCGTAAGGGTTGTTATACTATCAAGTCCTACTACATCGAATTTATCAAAGAATCCACTATCTATACCGCTTTCTAGGTGGTTCTCAAACATTGGATAGGTTTTAGGTTCTGGGGGTTTTGAAAATTTATCCCTGTTTAGTGCCTTTAGTGTTACCGCATCAAGATCAAGTTGTTCAGGTATAAATAGTTCATACTCAACATCGTGGCCTCGCAGAGTTGCAAGTGCATTAGGGTCAAAGATATACATAAATTTCTTGCCTGGAAGGGTTAAGAAACCATTTGTCTTACCGCTGCCTGTTGAACCTACGTTGAGGATTGTATTTACTGTCATTGGGGCGTCTTGAGCGTTGGGCATCGCTTTGGTTTCCTTTTAGAAATTTTACAACGGCAGCGGCAACATATGCCGGGATTTGGGCCACCGTCCCGGCGCGATGTGGTGCACTCAGGGATTTCCCTTCCCTAGAGCTGCCCCTAGTTCGTTTAGCATGTCTAGCTCTTTTCCAAA
>VRUF01000033.1:0-350 GCA_019456245.1 Planctomycetota bacterium
GTTGAGCCTGCAAAGATAAAACCTCTCGTAAGAAAAAAGGCGAAAGAATTGTCCTGTGCCGGTTGGCCCCTGGATGGGCCCGAAGCCGCCAAACGTCAATTGCAGGGGTCCGGCGGAAAGACAGCGCGGCAGATCGATCTTGGAAACGGCGCTCAGCTTGACATGGTGTTTGTCCCGGACGGAAAGTTCATCATGGGCGATGCTAATGGCGAGATCGATGAGGTTCCGCTTTCGATTGTAACTATCGAAAAGCCTTTCTGGATGGCGAAGTTTGAAATCACTAACGCACAATATGCGCAATTTGATGCTTCGCACGAAAGCCGGTTTGAGCACAAAGGCTCGTGGCAGTT
>VRUF01000033.1:360-7417 GCA_019456245.1 Planctomycetota bacterium
GAAGGGCATCTCGGCTGGCCGCTCGATAATCCCAATCAGCCGGTTGTGCGGATTTCGTTCGATGAAGCGATGAAGTTTTGCAAGTGGCTAAGCGAAAAAACCGGCGCCGGCGTAACTCTTCCGACCGAGGCGCAATGGGAATATGCATGCCGGGCAGGGAGTGCGACACCGTTTAGCTATGGCGATGCGGATACTGATTTTTCCGCATATGCAAATATGTCCGATATGACGATGCGTCAACTGGCACATGATACCGACGGCGGCCATACCGGTGACATTACGCCAAGAGAGAGGCGTTTTAGCGACGGGATGCTGGTTACCGCTGACGTGGGAACTTACAAACCGAACAGATGGGGACTTTGTGACATGCACGGTAATGTGTGGGAATGGACGAGGTCATCCTATGCGGCGTATCCCTATAATGATGGGGACGGACGAAACGGGCTTACAGATGCCAGCGTTGAAAAGATAGTTCGCGGCGGTTCATGGCGCGATCGCCCAAAAAGATGCCGCTCGGCATACAGACTAAGCTATCCGCAATGGCAAAAAGTCTACAACACAGGCTTTCGCGTAATAATCGAAACCGACAAAACACAATCGCTCGCCGCCGGTCAAAATTAATCAACCCGCTTTTTTTGCGCAAATGGGTTGAAAGCACATGATTTTTTACAGGTTACCGATGCCGGCTCTTAATCCGGGGACTTTTCGACTTGAGGCAATCGGCCTGCAAGAATGTCGCCTATTGGCTTTAAAGTGTCGAACTGCATGAGTACGATGCGGATAACAGCAGTCATCGGAATTGCAAGGAACATACCTGGTATCCCCCACAGCAAACCCCAGAATGCTAATGCCATCAAAACCGTTACGGGATGTAAATGCAGACCCTTTCCGAGCAGTTTCGGTTCAACTCCATTGCCGATGACCATCTGGATTATTCCCGGTACTCCAACTACAAGAGCAACCATCCATGGGTTCTGAAACTGTGCGACGGCGATGGGGATCGGCAGGAGCGTTGCGACGATCGAACCTATCGATGGAATGAAATTCAGCAAAAATGCCAGTATCCCGAACACGTTAGCTAATTCCAGCTTGAACAATGACAACGTCGCCCAAACAAGTATGCCGGTGATGGAAGAGAGTACCACTTTTATCGCGATGTACCTGCGAACCTGATGGTCGATCTCAGAGTATATACCTTGACGAATTTCGTTTGAGTTTCTGCCGGCAAGCATAAAACATACGAAAATGGAAACCAGAAACGTACTTGAAATCAAACCTAACGCCGTTCCGAATGATCCCTTTATCAATCCAGGAACGCGTTCATTGAGCATCGCTAATATTTCCGACTGATCCGGGACAACGCCCCAGGTTTTGACCTTATCGAGGATAATTTTGACAAGATTCACAAAGCTTTCACTATAACGCCCCGCCGTCGAAACGATGGACTGGATCGCACTGCTTACGAACATGAAAAGAACCGCAAGGATGACAAGAATGAGAACAAGGGTAATTATCACCGCCAAAGCTCGTGGAATCTTCAGACGCAGTACCTGGAAATCAAGAATTGGTGAAACAAGCAGCGATATGAAAAGAGCAAGTACGAATGGAATGAGCACAGAGCGTGCGTAAAGTAAAACTACACCGGTAGCAACGATAGCAATAAGTACCAGGGATACAACCACAAGCCGGTTCTGCTCGTTTCTCGAATCATTCATTTTTGCCCCCTGCAATAAAACATTCCAAGAGATTTATGCTGCAATACGATCTTAAGGATAATACATGCAGTTTCAACAAGCAAGATAAATATATTCCCCCCAATGCAGGATTTTGATGATTAAGCGAACGGTTTTGAATGCTCCGTTCGCCCTATATCCTGCTTCCCTCTACCCCTACTTTACAAGAGACTTGCGTTTTTCGATGATGCTTTCGATCTTTTCAAGCAGTTCGGTAAGATCAAACGGCTTGACGATATAGTCTTCGATATTGCAAGAATTGGCACGGGCGATATCCTGCGTCTGGCTTCTTGCCGTCAGCATTATAACAGAGATATCATCGCAACCGGGCTGCTTACGCAAAGCTTCGAGCATCTCATGTCCGTCCATTACAGGCATGATCACATCGAGAAGAATAACGTCGGGCTGTTCCTGAATTGCCTGTTCAAGGCCTTCCTGACCATTGCACGCCGTTACCACCTCATACTCGTTCATCTCAAGCCTGTCCTGAAGAGTCTGGACGATATTCGGCTCATCATCAACGATCAAAACTTTTGTACGCTCAGTATTCTTTTTTAAACCAAATAAATCAAACATCTTTGTTTCTCCGTTTTTCTGCCAAACATCCTTATTGTCAGGCTATATTTTTCATTCGATTCGTTTTGCTGTCTGTCTTGCCAGATTCTCAAGCTCAATAATCTCACATGAGTGATCAGGATACACGCCTAAACCACATATCGGCACAATACCAGCCTCTATAAACTTGTTTTTCAACTTGTTTTTTACAATTTTTTTGATTTTTCGGACCATTGCATCGATACGCTGTTTTTGGGCCCCGTTTATGACGAAAAACAACTCTGAAAAGCTCATCTGCAACGCCATATCCCCATCGGAAAAATTCAGCCCATCTGCTGCTGCTGCGATTTCCCGTATCAAACGTCCGGTAACTTCATCTCCATGAATACTGCCAACATCTCCCGTCTCAAATTGCAGGAAAATAAGCCCAAACTCACCACCGCGGGAAGAAGCCTGCTTAGCCATTGTCTCCAGGTGCTTATTGAGAATTATCGAAGGATCCGTCTTCGGCAATGAGAAAGAGAATGTACTCCCTTCGCAGGCAGCACTATCCACCCATATCCTGCCGCCGTGCATCTTGATAATGCCATTGGCTATCGCCAGTCCGAGTCCTGTACCTTTATAACCGGCACCGGCCTGCCTGCCGATCTGGTGGAACTTGTCGAATACGTGCCTCTGCTGCACATCCGATATCCCGATTCCGCTATCGATGACAGAAACAATAATATTTTCTGCATCGTCAGTGACACGCAGAGTAATCTTCCCCCCGCTGTCTGTAAATTTAATGGCATTTTCCATAAGATTGAACAGCACCTGCAATATCCGTTCCCTGTCGGCGTACACTGGCCCGATCCCCGCTTCTAAATCGCTGACAATTTCCAGACCCTTTTCGACTGCCTTACCGGAAAAACACCTAACCGCCTCGGCTGCAATGTCTAAAACGCTGACGATCTCAATATTGAGCGGCATATTCCCAGACTCCAGCTTGGATATATCCAGCAGATCGCTTATAAGCAGCCCAAATCGTTTACAGTCTCCGCCGATCGTATGCAGATACTCGCGGGTTTTCTTACCGATCTTACCGGTTACGCCTGCAAGAATGTTTGAAACCGAATTCTGTATTATCGTCAAAGGTGTTCGAAGCTCGTGTGTAATCGCGGCGATAAATTCAACCTTTGCCTTCTCGCCGGCCAGTTCATCGGTCACATCGCGAATTATAGCAAGACTGCCGACTTGTCCCCCTGTCGCAGCTTCCATCTTAACCCACCTGATCTGGAGTATCTTACCTTCAGGCGATTTAATCTGAAACTGTCCCCAGATTCCCTCGCTTATACTTCTGCTGTCGGCTATCAACTGACGCAAACCGAAATCATCCATAACTTTTAGCAAATCCTCAAGCGTGTCATCCGGCTTTAGACCGAGCATCTGCTTCGCTGCCGGGTTACCAGTTTCAAGCCCGCCGCCGGCATCAAGGATCAGTAAACCCTCAGTCATGTAATCGACTGCGGTTTCAAGTTTACTCTTAGGTAAACCCCCGCCGCAGACCGTACATTCCCTGACTAACTCTACCTCATCACAAATAACCTCTGAAGCCTCTTTCTCTATCATGGCTATATGCTCTTGCGTTTGCGTAAGCTCTGCAAGAACAAGGCCAACAAGTTCATGACGAGAAATCACTGAAAATCTTTCATCTGAACCTTCAACGGCGACCGCATCCGAATCGCTTTCCTGCATTTTTGCAAGAACCTCATGCACGGGAGTATCCCAACTTACAACCAGATCGCAGTCCGGCTGCTCTGTGCAATGCTCTTTCACAAAAAGATCCGCAATTCTAATCATACCGCCGTTGCCTTATCAAATAATACATACATCTCTATAGTCACACCCCGCCTATAAACTGTCACATGGCAATAATCGGCATTTTTAAACCCCCATTTAAGCAAAAAACCAAAGGATGGATCCATTCACAGGAAATATCGCCTCTTTTGCTGGTATGCACACAACAATACCCTGTTTTATGCCCTTAACCGCCTGTAGTAATACCGTTAAGATACAAAGGAATTACCACATACGGACAATTGCTTCACCCCCTAAGTTCCGATAACCGCCCTCTTCCACGTACTTGACACAAATTACGCTCTCTTGGAAATCATCGCAAACCGCGTTTCATTCGATACTCGTTGCCGGTACGGTAATCCGACGTGAACAACCCGGACATTTGCCGATTTTGCCCGCATATGAATTGCTCACTTTGATCCGCTTCTGGCAAGTACAAGTAAAACGAATATACCCATCATCGCCACTTGTCAGTTGATTCAGCAACGCACGGTCGGCGGCCTCTGCCTCCTGTCTCTGACGCAATGCCCGCTCGATAGCTGCATCACCGGGGCCTCGTGGAGCAGCAGCCTTGCTCTTTGTCCTTACAAGTACCGCTACTTTCTCCTTCATACCAAACAATCGCAAAAGAGATCGCTCGTCATCTTCCATCTTAACGATACCAAATTTCAGCATCGCTATCGCAAGGACAACACCCATCGCGAAACCTCCAAGATGGGCTGTGTAGGCAACCGCCCCCCCGCCGGCGACTACGCCATAGATATCATATGCCAGCCACAACAATACCATCCAATAGCTCGAAACGGTAAAACGTCTGGTAAATATTCCCATAAGCCAAAGGCAGCTTATGTCATTAAGCGGAAAGAAAACAAGATACATCCCGACAATTCCGTTGATTGCACCGCTGGCACCTAACGCCTTGCCGTCATTGAAAAGATTAAATGCAAAAGCGGAAAACAGGCCAACTCCGATATAAACCGGAAGATATTTTATGTTACCGATTTTCGCGCAAACCGCGTTGCCAAAAACCCAAAGGAAAATCAGATTTCCCACTATATGGAAAATACCCCCGTGCAGCCACATATGCGCAAATAAACCCGTCACGTTGTAACCGTCAAGCAGAAGATCCTCGTGATCTTCTGGATCGACACTCATCTGCCATACGAAAACCAATATTATCACACCGATAATCAACCAGTTAAGAAACGGCTGACGGTCAAAAGGTACATCCACCTCATAAGGTATTATCATAGTACACTTCTCTCATTATTACTCGCTTATCAATCCAGCTTGTCCTGCTGTATAATAGACAATTTAAAAGCACACTTTTACTACCCAACGCCGGTATTTGTATCACATTTATCTTGAAAAATCAACAATTTATTCTTTATTATGCTAACTTATCACCGCCATTTGCCGATATTTCTACTTGGTAGCGGACTTACCGAATAGGATTGCATCGCTGCCGTTGGGGTTGTTTAAAAAATTGAAATTCGGGGGAAGTTATGACAAACACAAAAGAGTTTTACGATAAAATTATAGCCGGCGATCTCCCTGATTCAGAAGAGATCGACAATGTTTTTGATGTCATGGATATGATGATGAAGGAAGTTAAGTCTGCGCATTCCGTTCTCGAAGATCTTGAAGATGCTCTCGGAGAATCCGAAACGCAGGCGGAAAATATACCGGACATCCGCCGCTTACTCCGCACCCCGGAGAAGCAAAGACAGGTATTTTGATTTACTATTTTCGATGTTCTATTGAAAAAGCGTGACAGGGTTAGCCCTTAATTTCTTTTATCAGAGCTTCGAGACGTTTACCGTACTCTATATAAGTCGTCATCATCTGATCTGTAGAGGCAGTGACCGATGCATCATGAAAAACCGCTGCCAGATGCGGCTCAATCGACATCCCGCCATTGAAACCGGCGTCAATAAGATCGGTCAGTATCTCTTTAACATCGCCGTCGCCGTCGCCGGGATAAGTATAATCGGCACACTGCTTTTCAGCGTTCCACACACAGTCCTTTATATGGATATAGCTGATGTGGTCTTTTACGTTTGAGTAAAATTCCCACGACGACTGCTTCGGATACGGTTTCGGTTTTGAATGGTCGTCGAGAAATACGGGATTGCCCGTATCGAATACGAGACGAAGACCGGGAACATGATCGAGCATCTTAAGCGTATGCTGAAAGGAAAGCCCGCCGTAGTTCCTGCAGTTTTCGTGAACCGCTGTTATGCCGGCGTCGTCAAATATCATTTTGATCGTCCTGAGACGTCTGAATCTTTCTTCCTCGGCCTGATCGTCGCCAGCGTTGTCTTTCAGTGGCGCATAGCTCATAATGCGGATAAGTTTCGTACCCAGTTTCTGCATACGCGGGATCGCACGTTTGACCTGATCGATAGTAACATCAAAATCGGTAGTGATCTCACATGCCCAGTTAGCGATCGCAGAACCAAAGCAGTTGACACTAATACCGGCATCTGAAAGCTTACCGCAGACCGTTTCAAATTCCCCGTCGCTGATTTCGTGGATATTCGTGCCGGAGATATTCCGTGATTCAATATTGGACCAGCCAAGTGCTTTTGTCGCCTTGATCTGACCGTCTAAATCTTTAGCCGCCTCATCGGCAAAACCTGTTAAATACATTGTATAGTGCTCCCAGTTGAAAGATTCCGTTTTGTTCGCGGTAACTTGCTTGTTAACAAATAGTTACCATTTTACTCGCGAGCACTTACTACCCTTAAGGGTATAAAACCTCCGGCTCGTTTATTTCTTAGAATTATTTATAAGTTCCAGCAGCTTCGCTTCGTACGCCTGGCCATCAAGAGGAAGCTCTATCGTCGAATCGGTCAGCGAAGAATACAGCATCGCGTTGGCCAGTTCCACGGAATGAATCCCCTCTTCGGCAGGGGCGATAAGCTTTTCAC
>VRUF01000033.1:7427-11150 GCA_019456245.1 Planctomycetota bacterium
GTCTCGTCTGATGTCTTTTGGAACTCGCTGCACGACACTTCGTTACGGGTGAAATGTATCTCATCGTTTTCCACGGTGATCTTGCCTTTTTCGCCGCATATCTCAAGTCGATTTGTACCCGGTGCTTCACCCGTGGAAGAAATGAATACGCCCGTTGCACCGTTTGCAAATTCCATCCACGCCGTAACTTCGTCTTCCACTTCGATGTCATGACGTTTGCCAAGGGCGCAGAACGCACGGACTTTTGTCGGCATTCCGCAAAGCCACTGCAAAAGGTCAAGCTGATGCGGACACTGGTTAAGCAATACCCCCCCGCCTTCGCCCTTCCACGTCGCACGCCATGAACCCGAAGCATAGTACTTATCAGTTCTAAACCAATCCGTTATGATCCAGTTAACACGAAGGATCTCGCCAAGCTGACCGCCGTCGATCATCTTTTTAAGTTTCCTATAACCGCCAAGCGTCCGCTGGTTGAACATCGCAGCAAACACAAGTTTCTTATCGGTATGAGCATCGATAAGTTTCTGGCAGTCGGCCTTGTGAACAGAAATAGGTTTTTCGACAAGCACATGATACCCCGCCTTGAATGCTTTGATACCCATCGACGTATGGAAGTAATGCGGCGTCGCGATCAGAACCGCATCGGCAACCTTGCTTTCCAGAAGCTCTTCGTAATCGCTAAACGACTTGCACCCGTACTTGTCGCCAACCTCTTTCGCATGGGTCGCGTTCTCATCGCACACAGCCGTAACTTCAACATTATCCAGCTTTGTTATTCGCTCAAGATGATACTGGCCGATGAATCCAAGACCGACAACCGCTATCTTTACTTTTTCCACGGACATTCCCTTTCGTAATTAACCGATTATTACAATAGGGCAATAATACCGTGTTATGAAAAAATATCAAGCACTAGTGCTTTGTCCGCGAAAGAATGTCGGGTAAACGCCGCACCGAACTGATAGATGTGTTCAAGGCCGAAGCAGCCAATGTTAAAGCATTGGTGATGCAGGCGTTGGACGCAGATATTAGTTTGCTGCAAGTTGCACCCGTCATTATATTGCGGACACAGTACTAAATAACAATCAAGAGGCAAACTGGCTAGAATAGCCTAAAAAAAGCTTCGCATGTTTTTTTGTGAACTTTGCCGATATTGACAGAAAAACACTTGCAGAATCGTAACTTCACCGTAAAATGTTGCATTCCTCAGAGTCAACCTTAAGCCCGGGTGGCGGAACTGGCAGACGCGCTAGCTTGAGGGGCTAGTTCCTTTCGGGGAGTGGAGGTTCGAATCCTCTCCCGGGCACTAATTTAAAGCTCAATATGAAGGTTTTAAGCCTTGTATTGAGCTTTTTTAATGCCCGTAAATAACCCGGTAGCTACCCTGTAGGTTTTGATTAGAGTTAGTCTGTCGGTTGTCTTTGGGGCATTTCGATTGATTGTTTGATTTTTGTTATCTATACTGATCACGATTGAAAATTCCCGTTTTATTCGCGGTAACATGATTGGTAACAAATAGTTACCATTTTACTCGCGTCCGTTTACTACCCTTAAGGGTATACTTTCCGCCGCGCGTAAAAAAAGGTCTGCCTGAGCAGACCTTCGTAACGCGGTTAACCTCCGCCTGTGCCGTACAGACGCGCTGGGAAAGAACCCAGTATTTCAAAGTGGGTGGACATTGCTAACGTCCTAACGTCCCGGCGAACGGGCATGTCAGGTCCGGTAGGTTTGAACTCCCCTAAAAAGGGCATCGGTTCCTACCATTTCGCTAACGTCTCGCACGTACACCGCAGGGGTTATCCTACGTTAAACACTATATCATATTTGAACGAACAAATCAAGAAATTTATCGATTTCGACGTCATAAAAAACTATGTTTTCTACGAATATCACTAAGACATGTATCGGCAAAAACTGCAAAAAGCATAAAGTTTTTTGCCCAGAAAATTCATCACCTCACATTGACCAGAACCCCAATGAGAACACTGAAAATCCCGAAAAACAGGCTTCTAAAGCCAAAACTACCTACGCTGTCCGCAACTGGGATCCAAGATATTTCTCAAGTTCTTCAAGTATCTGGCCCTGGAAACCGTCCACGATCTCATGCCGCAACGTCCCATCGGCATCCCTGAAACACAAAGAAATCGTCACACTTTTTTTTCCCGCCTCAATCGGCTTGCCGCGGTAGATTCCGCCAAACTCTACGCCTGCAAGTTCGGCTGGTGCTTTCCGCCCTACCGCCTCGGTAATATCGGCCCACTGCACCTTTTCGTCAACGATCAGCGATAAATCACGCACTATCGCAGGGAAACGAGGGATCGGTTTTACCTTAACCCCGTCGCCGGAGATCGCAAGCAATGCCTCAAAGTCAACCTCGCCGGCGCAAACCTCATTAGCCTCAATACCCAGCTTATCCCTGACATCGGGCCTAACAACACCGCAAATACCCACTGACTGCCCGTCGACAAATATTTCCCCACCCGAAATGGCCCAGCAAACCGTCCGCGGTCGAATATCGATCAGAGCATCGCTCTTGAAACCGTGTATGACACCTTCAATAACGCCCCTGAGCTGGCGCAGACCGCAATCGGCAACGAGTCCAAGTTGCGTTCGTTCCAGCGGCAAAGCCCCCTCTAAATGCCCGGCGGTAACCTTGAAAGTATTGGCTACCTCAAAAATCTTACACGGAATATTCCCCACGTTGTAATTCGACTTTAAGACACCCATCAGCGAACCGATAAGGCTGCCCCTTAGCTTGCTCGCAGCGCGTCGGGACTCGTCCTTAACACTAAGACTGCAATCGCCCTCAAACATCTCGGCAAGATCATCGCCGACGAAAGTAATATTGACCGTCTCGAAGAAGCCGCATCCGTTTAGAAAACTTCGCGTCTTGCAAACAGCTTTTTCTCGCGCATCAACCTGTGCAACCTCAATAGTCAATCGCCGCTCAACCGGGATCTTACCATACCCGACAGAACGGATTACTTCTTCGATAAGATCGACCTCGCGAACAAGATCATGCCGCCAGGAAGGTACTGTAATATTAACAAGATCATCGGCGGCGAGCACAGGATCCAGGCCAAGGTTGGTGAAAATTTTCACTGCCTCATCTTTGCCTACTTCGATACCGAGAAGTTTATTCATCCTTGAAAAACGCATACCGACAGTTGCAGCCTTACGCTTACCCGGATAAACATCGACTACTCCTTTGGCCACCTTTCCGCCGGAAACTTCAACGATAAGCTGTGCGCACCTCTGAGAAGCCCAGTCGATGCGTTCGGTATCTACGAAACGCTCGAACCGGAAGGAAGATTCGGAACTTAAACCAAGTTTCCTCCCTGTTGTCCGTACGCTGACTGGGGCAAACTGTGCATCTTCGAGAAGTATCCTTGTAGTGGTCTCGCTGATTTCGGTATCAAGGCCGCCCATCACACCTGCAATAGCAACAGGTTTGTTCTCATCGGCAATGACAAGCATCGTCTCATCGAGCTGACATTTTGTCTCGTCGATAGAAACAAGTCTCTCTCCCTTAATGCCAGGCCGAACAACTATCCTGTCGCCGCTAAGTTTATCAAAATCAAACGCATGAGGCGGCTGACCGGTCTCGAGCATCGCGTAGTTCGTGGCATCGACTACATTATTAACGCTGCGAATTCCAACGGAGGCGAGCCTCTTTACCATCCAATCCGGCGCCGGGCCGATCTTAACATCCGTTATAAGCCT
>VRUF01000033.1:11175-15693 GCA_019456245.1 Planctomycetota bacterium
GCAGTGTAACGCTGACAATTCTCCTCGTCCAGGATCGACACATCGACAAGTTCGTCGACATTGAGATCGGATTCGGTCAGCTTCACCTGCGGGACCTTAAGCTTACGCCCTGTTACAGCTGCAATCTCCCTGGCAACACCGATATAGCTGAGGCAATCACCGCGGTTGCTGGTTACCTCAATATCGATAACATTATCGCCGTCGAATTGCTCGATCCCCTCAAGCGGAAAACCCAATTCGCTCAATATCTCCGCAACCTCTTCGGCGCTCTCGTTTATCTCAACGTATTGACTTAGCCACTCGATAGATATCTTCATTCTGATACACCAATAAAACAAAAATCTTCAATTAAACGCTTACAGTAAACCTGCGGAAAGTAATTTACCCTTTATATCGGCTCTTGTCAATTCCATAGTCAAATTCGGCGTTTGAAGAAGGCTATTTCGCTCCCCGGAGGCCTAAAAAGGCGTATTTTCTTCCAAGAGCTTGATTTTCGCCGGTTCTACAGGTATAAACCTTGAATAAACCCGTCTCATCGGGTAGAAATAAAGCGTAGCCACAAAACAATTATTACCTTCGAGGTCATTATGCGACAAAAAAAGAGATTACAAATTATTCTCACCGTGGCGATATGCCTGTCAGCGGTTTTGCTTTCCGGCTGTGTCGAACGCAAACTCACCATCAACACCGTCCCAACCGGCGCCATCGTTGAACTAAATGACGAAGAAATAGGCACATCACCGGTAACTGTCGCATTCAACTGGTACGGCGACTACCGCATACGCGCGTCAATGGATGGGTACGAAACTCTCGAAACGCACCGCAAACTTAAAGCACCAATGCGTGACCACTTCCCGTTTGACTTTTTTGCCCAAGTTTTATGGCCCGGAAAGATCGTCGACGAATACAACTGGACATTTGATTTGGAAAAGTACGAAGCCCCAGACCGAGAAAAACTGATCAAACAGTCACTCAGGATGAAAGAGCAGCTCGCAACAGAAGCTGCAACAAAATCGGTCGTTGCGCCGAAATAGGTATAAAAAAATCGAGCAGTTGCATAATAAACACAACTGCCCGATACGTCCTATGTTTTAATTAAAATGTCTCGGCCTTAGGCCGAATCCTCCATTAATCATTAATCATTAATCATTAAACATTAGACATTAATCATTAGAAGAAAAAATATTAAACACTTTTTCTTCTACGCAGCCAGCCGACAATCCCGGCGCCCATACTCCCAAGCAGCAACGCACCCGGAACAGGCATATGCACTGCATCTTCAATATTCTCGCCAACATGCACCTGGTCGCCATAGACAACTGACGGACCATTGAGATCGATATCACTATCGATTTCGGACAGGTCGGGCTCTGTGAAACTGTTGTTATAGGAATACGATCTACTACGCTCAATACCCCAGATGTAATTCCACACCTCCTGAAAAACTGTGTAATCAGGTTCGTCGGCATCATCAGCCATACCTGCACTGTCGCCAACGAGAGCTTCATCCTGAGACGAAACGATCGACGAATCATTTGAAGACACGCGGGCAACGGCAACCGAAGAGGCGAGCGAAATACAAGTGGCCATTATCAGAATAATCAGTAAGTACGTCCTCATCTTATCATCCCCCAATAAATTGTTTTAGTTATATTTATGTTCAAGGATTTTACGAAAACGACCTACTGAAGTTCTTCATTAATCTCAACCGTTGAACCGCTTTTTCGGACCCGCCGATAATAAACACGATACAGAAAAAATATGCGCATAATATAGGACAAGAAAAATTAAACAAATTTAAACCCCAACGTCCGATAAGTACATTTCGCTAGGAAATTGTCAATCGAACCGGCCTGCGACCTTTGCCTGGCAGTTTGCGCATTGGCCGTCCTTTATGCATATCTTACCTAAAGTGTATCCCACCCGTTCGATTACCATCTCGCCGCACTGCCGGCAATATGTACTCTCGGCTCTGGCGCTTGGCAAATTGCCTACGTACACGTAGTTTAGACCCGCCTTCTTGCCGATCTCATAAGCCCGCATCATCGTTTCGGTTGGGGTAGAGCCGTGGTCACTCATCTTGTACATTGGATAAAAGCGGCTGACGTGCCAGGGGACATCGGCGCCTGCCTCTTTTGCTATGAACTCAGCGATTTGCTTTAGTTCCTGGTCCGAATCATTCTCGCCCGGTACCACCAGCGTAGTAAGCTCCATCCAAATATCGGTCTCCTTTGCGATATATCGAATCGTATCCAGAACGGGGGCGAGCTTTGCTTTGCAGACATCCCGATAATAATCTTCGCGAAACGACTTCAGATCGATATTGATCGCATCGAGCCACCCCCGGGCAAACTCAATCGCCTCGATAGTCATAAACCCGTTGCTTACAAACACATTCTTAAGCCCCTTGTCCTTTGCGATCCGCCCGGTATCTGCGCAAAGCTCCATGAATATCGTCGGCTCGGTATATGTATAAGCAATACTCGCGCATCCGGCGCGTATTGCCTCAGCGACAATAACATCCGGCGCGATCGCGGTCCCTTCGATCAAATCATCTTCGACGGGCATCTGGCTTATTTGCCAGTTCTGACAAAAACCGCACTGAAAATTACAGCCCGGCGTGGATATCGAATAGCTCTGCGTCCCAGGCAAAAAATGGAACAATGGCTTCTTCTCGATAGGATCGGCGCTGGCAGCACAAACCTTGTCATAGCAAAGCGAATACAATACCCCCCCCAGGTTTCGCCGAACCCCGCAATGCCCCCGCATACCATCGGCGATCAAACACCGCCAGTTACAAAGATTACAACGAACCTTTTCCCCTTCAACAACCCAAAGCACAGCTTCTTTATAACCAACATCGTCAGCCATTTCCAATTCCCCTAAAAAATGTCAACCCTATGACACCTTCAGTTATCCTCTAATTTCTGGTTTGCAAATAGTAACGTATCCAACAAACTGAAAAACAGATGTAAGCAGGATCATCCAGACGATTCCACCGAGGATGAATTCTTGATTCCAAGTACTTCCAATCGAGGTGGCGGGTTTAACATGTCCGTCTAATGCCTGAAGAGGCTTCCCCGCTCTTGCCTGTTGCAAAATAGACCAAATGCCCTCCGATATTTGGGCAACTTGCTCATCTGAAAGGCCGGAATCATGAATGCGGTTGCGAATAGCCTGTAATGTTAAGGGATAAGTTTTCCAATCGTCTCCTTCGCAACCGGAGACCGTCAGTTCTTGAGGATTGATGCCGTTCATGCCAGCCGATACGTCTCCACTCCAGTTAATAAATGCATATGTGAACGTATAGTTAGGTGGATTACCGTAACCTTCTAAATGGATATAATATCGGTGGTATCCTCCGGAAGTGTCGTTGGGCTTATCCGTATACCATTCGACCGTCTGCTCTGCGTCGTGCCAGCGGGGAACACTCAAAACAACAGGGCGGACACATACGCCGACAAGGGGGGTGATTAGAAGAAAACAAATTCCAGCCAGTGAGAACCATGGTCTGCGAGATATCTCTGATGGAAAGCTTCGCCGGAAGGATAATTCAAAGACAAGGTAAACCGCCCATAAAATGAATACTAAGATGACAAGTCCCAATTTCTCACTTGCGGGTCTCCAACCCACGAGGGCCCAACCCAAAAAAGTTGTACGGATAAATATGTAAATAAGATGAAAAAAAACATACGGTGCTGCGGCAAGCAGGGCAATAAGGAAACGTGGCATGTCCTGCGTTGTAGCTGACGAGGTCAAATTATTCTCTGTATCTGTCATAGTACTAAAACCCTAACCACAAAAGCAAATTTAGTCAAGAAACCAATAAAAATCCCCTCCCTCACGTGCCAACGAGTAGATACATCGTTTATTTGCAAAATAGCCTCGGCGAAGCCGATTCCACCACTTCATAATTGAATGTTCCTTGTTGAGTGTTGGCTATTCATCTTTTCCCTTTTCCCCTACTCCCTGTTTTGAAACACAATACAAATACTCTTTGCCCTTTAGATACATCTCATCGCCAACAAATGCCGGCGAACAATCTATATCATCGTCAAGCTTATTGACCGCAATAACCTCAAGCTTCTCGGATGGCTTTATCACATAAACCACGCCGTTGCGACCGGTAATATAAACCCGCCCCGCCGCGGCAGCGGGAGAGGCATAAACGCCTTTTATCTCTTCCAGCTTTTCCTTAACGAAATACGCCTTGCCCGTCCTGGCATCGTAACAGGACAAAATTCCGTTATTCCCCGAACAAACATAAAGCTTATTTTCGTAAAGAAGCGGCGAAGGAACATACGGCGTAGCTTCATTAACCTGCCACGCAACAGCATCGGAATCCGTCAGTTCGCCTTTCCTGCCAAGCTTAATAGCCAGCAAAGCACTCCCCCTGAACCCGCTGGTGCAAAACACCATACCCAGCCCGACAACCGGTGAAGGAAGCGCGTTACGCGTCTGCCCGCCGCATTGCCATACCAGATCACCGTTTTTAGCGTCATAACTGCGAACCCGATT
>VRUF01000033.1:15703-17367 GCA_019456245.1 Planctomycetota bacterium
TTATCGGTGTTGTCCACCCGGATATCTCGTCGCGATGCTTCTTCCAAATCTCTTTGCCGCTTTTCCTGTCAAACGCATATATAAAAGACTCATCCTCCTGATCGGCAACAACGATCAGCGCATCGCCGGCCAAAACCGGCGAAGACGCCTCGCCCCACCGGTTGCGAAGTGTTGGCATTTCCTCACTCCACACCTTCTCACCGTCAAGATCATAGCAATACACACCAAAACTGCCAAGGCTTGCCCAAACATATTTCCCATCGGTTACCGGCGAAAAAGACGAAAAACCGTGATCGCGATGATGCCCCTGATGAGGATAAGCCTCACACAAAGTTTTCTGCCACAAAACCTTGCCCGTACCGCGATCCAGACACACAAGGTCAAACTTAAAAACATGCGACGCTTTTGTAAGACGGTGCCTGCCGCCCTTTTTCTCCTCCGCCGCCTCACCTTTTTTATCAGTGGCGATTGCCGCCATAAAAAATATCTTATCGCCCCAGATAACCGGCGAGGAACTTGAACCGTCGCCTTCCAGCTTAACTTTCCATTTGATATTTTCAGACTCACTCCACTTTAAGGGAGGATTTCCCCCATCCGAAACACCCATCATATCAGGCCCCCGCCAGCTAGGCCAATTCTCCCCACCAGCACAAACACCAAAACCAAACAATCCCAAAATCACCAAAAAAAACATAACCTTCTTCATAATCGTGCCCCTTCTACCTATTCAAATATCGAAAATTTTTCCCGGATTAAGTATATTATTCGGATCGAGGCCTTTCTTGATCGTTCTGAGCATATCCAGGTATGCCTCGCTTACTACGTGGCTCATGTACTTTTTGCGTTTATGCCCGATCCCGTGCTCGCCCGATATTTTGCCGCCGAGCTGGGCCGTTAGTTTATAAAGTTCGCTAAGAATTTCCGGCAGCATCCCCTCCCACTTCTCATCGCTCCAGGCTTCATCGGGTATTATCCTGGCATGGAGATTACCATCGCCTGCATGACCGAAGCACGGAATAAGCACATTGTATTTTTGGGACAACTCGGCAAACTTGCCAACCATCGCCGGTATCGACGCCGGCGGAACGACGAGGTCCTCATTGCTCTGCCTCTTGCTTATCAAATTATAAGCTTCGGGAATATTCCGCCGGATCTTCCATATCCTCTCGGAAGTAGTAGCGTTATCAGCAACATAAACTTCTATCGCGTTATATTTCAAACACAACTCCCCGATCGCCTCATACTCTCTCTCAACCTGTTCTTTATCAGCCCCGTCAACGGTAATGATCAGCATCGCCCCAGCCGATTTATAATCGAACGTTTCATTTAGGTAATCGCAAGCAGCCTTGACAGAATTCTTATCCATAAACTCGATCGCCGTAGGTATCACACCGCACTCGGTCATTATCCGGGGCACTGTCTTTATCGCTTCTTCGGAGCTTTCAAACAAACACAAAAGATCGACCTGCACCTTAGGCAGCGGCATCAGTTTCAGGATAATCTTCGTAAAAACCCCAAGCGTCCCTTCCGACCCGGTCATAAGCTGTATCATATTATACCCGGTAACATCCTTGATCAACTTGCCCCCAAGCTCCACGATCTCCCCAACCGGCGTAACAACCTCAAGCCCAAGGACGTATCTTCCGGTAACACCATACTTAACC
>VRUF01000285.1 GCA_019456245.1 Planctomycetota bacterium
GGTTCAAGTGGTGCGGGTGACGCGGCTCCTCTGGGAAGGGACATCATTGGCCTCTGCGCCGATGCCGGTCACATAGGGGTTAATACGAAGAAGCCAGCAGTTGCCTCTGGCGTTCCAGTTCGAGATAATTGAGAGTGTTTTCAACTATCTCTTTGAATACGGGGGCGGCTACACGTCCTCCGCTGTAACCTTTGCGGAGGCTTTTGTCTGGCTTTCTGATCGATACTAATGCTACGATGGCAGGATTGTCCGCGGGCGCTCCGCCTGCGAATGAGGCGACGTAGTTACTTTCGTCGTAGCCCTTGACATTTGCCCGTGAGATATTTGCCGTTCCAGTTTTTCCGAAGACCTGCCATTTTTCTATTGCGGCGTTTTTTCCGGTTCCTTTTTTATCGTTCACTACCGCGACCAGTGCTTTGCGGGCGATCCAGTTGGCTATCTCCGGTTTTATGATGTGTCCGCTGAGGCGCGGTGGGATATTCATTTCCGTTATCTGCCCCTGATTGTCGATAACGGCTCGGACGAGATGGGGAGTTACCGGGCTGCCTCCGTTTGCAAGTGTCGCATATGCACTGATGATCTGAAGCGATGTGACGGATACTTCGTGACCGTAGGGGATGCGTGTGACACTGTATCCGTCCCATTTGGAAACATTACGCACAAGTCCGGCATCTTCTCCGGGCAAATCAATTCCGGTTCGCCGGCCAAAACCAAATAGCTTTATTCCTTTATGCAATTTTTTTCTGCCCATTTTTTGGCCGATCTTCGCCATGCCTATATTGCTTGAACGAACCAGTATGTCGTGTACCGTCATATTACCGTATTTGTGGTTTGCCCATTCACCGATAGATCCGAACCCTTTTCCGTGGTAATTTCCGTTCTCGCAAAAGAACACCTGGTCCTTTGTAATACTGCCGCAGTCGAGGGCAAGGGCGGCGACGATCGGTTTGAAAATACTTCCCGGTTCGAAGGGATCCGTAAGTGCTCGGTTACGCCGCTGATGCGGTTTTGAGGAAGAGATTTCAGAGGCGTCAAAATCAGGGAGTGAAACCATGGCCAGGATCGCACCTGTCCATGGGTCCATGACAATCGCTGTGGCAGATTCTGCATTAAAATCCTTATATTGTTTTAGTAGTGCCTTGCGTACGAATTGTTGAATAGTCGAGTCAATAGTCAGTATCAGGCTGCTGCCGTCTTCAGGCGTGTTGGGGTAGTTTTTTGCCGCGATTGGCTTTCTTGACGAATCGACGATGAGCACATCTTTGCCGAAGTGTGCGGAAAGTTTTTCGTTATATTTAAATTCCAGGCCGGCAAGACCGGTATTGTCCTTGCCGGTAAATCCGACAACATGCGACATAAGCGATCCTGTCGGATAATATCTTTGCCAGTTTGACTGAATAGCTACGCCGCGAAGGCCCGCTTGGCGTACGGCCTGATGCAGGTTGGGTGTGATACCTGTTTTTAGTGCGAGGTATCCGGGATTTCGACTTTTATATATCAGGTCGCATATTTGTGTGCCGGGTATCGAAAGGATATTCTGGAGTTTTGCGGCGGTAATTTTCACCAGTTCCGGATCGCCGATGATCGCTCGTGGTTCGACAAAGACAGTCTCGATAAGATTGCTTGCGGCAAGCATATTGTTGTTGCGGTCAACTATCAAACCTCGCTGTGAAGTGTAAACTACAGTAGACTGTCGCTGTTTCTGAGAACGCTGCTGGTAATAATCCGTCCGGCTGGACTGCAGATAAAGAATTCGCCATAGCAACAGGGCCATTATGACTATCAGTACAACTCCAACTGAGGTTGTGAAACGTTTTATTTGCATATTTTCCGGCTAAAGGTTCATCGCTTTTGGGTAGAGTTATCAGGTAGAATGGATGGGTTTGTAAGGCTTGCCATCGTCAGTTCCTTTTCCCATAACCGCTGCTTGAGGCGATTCTGGTTGACGGTATCTGCCCGTGATCTATAAAAAATACGACTTGACGTTGTTCTCAGATGCACCGTCGCGACCAGCAGTGCGGTAAAGTAAAAAACTATAAAAATAAAACGTGATCGCCACATAAGTTTAGTTTTTAGTTTTTGGTTTTTAGTTTTTAGTTAAGGATACGGCCTGGTGGCCGAGACAATTTATTTTGGCAGCTTGAGCCGCAATCCGATTGACAGGCTTTCGCCGTCAGGAATGATATTTCTGTTGAGTTTAAGTATATCAACAAACCTTGTTCCGTCAGAGAGTACTTTATCTGCGATTGACCACAGCGAATCCCCTTCTTTTACGAGATATAGTTTTGCCTGTTTTTTTTCGGAAGGGCGGTTGACCATTTTGTTGAATGTGCCTTTGACCTTATCAAACATACCCGTCGATTCCATGGTATTGCGGGCAACCGTATTGGGTGGAGGGTTTAAAGCGGGTATACGAAGTTTTTGCCCGACCGATATATGGTCAGGTGTGTTCATAATATCCTTATTTGCTTCGAATATCTTCTGTATTGTTGCATATTTATTACCGATGTCATCGCCGAAAATCTTCTTGGCGATTTTTGCCAGGTTGTCGCCGTCTTTGACTGTATAGATTCTGACCTTTGCATTTTGTCGATTCTTTTCGGAAGATTTGAAATATTTATGGATCCTGTTGTCAGTTTCTGTATTTTTACTTGCCTCAAAATGCCGGTCTCTTTTCCTGTATTCTTCCATGTTACCACGCCTTGGCGGAAACGGGAGGTTAATCATTTCTTCTCGTACCTTCTGGACAGCGTTTTCTGCCTGGGCATCGAGACGCAGTGCACCTCTTGTACCGTTATCAGCTGTTATTGTCACAACGTCAGATGCGCTGCGGCCTAGAAGTCCTGGGAGACCGTTCAAAAGAAATGCGATAACGACTATAAATACAAGTCCGAGGAGAAATCCGACTTTTGCATCCGTGGTCATGTTATAAATCCTTTTTATAAGGCCATCAGAGCCTTTTTGCTATTCTCAGTTTCGCGCTTCTGGCTCTTGTGTTCTCGTTTATTTCCTCTTTCGACGGAGTAATTGGTTTTTTTGTAATAATTTCATATAGCCCGTCGGAGGCATTTTTCCTAAAGTTTTCCTTAACGAGTTTGTCTTCCAGACTGTGAAAGCTGATCACAGCGATTTTTCCGTCTTTTTTTAGCAGTCCCGCGGCATCTTCGAGAAGCTTGA
>VRUF01000286.1 GCA_019456245.1 Planctomycetota bacterium
GGAGACTATCTCCTGAGTTGCGCCCAGGACTACCGACCCGGCAGAGGCGGCTATCAGCAGCATACCTGGCAAGCCACCCTTGGATTGGATGCCGTCGTGTTCACCAACCACCCCGGTTCCGACGACGAGGATGCACGCCCCAACTACTGGGCCGGCAACGGTATTCTGCCGCGGGCCGCACAGCATCGAAATGTGCTTATCTGCATCTACCGCACCCCGCCGGACGATGCCTTTCCTTTCTCACACGCATATTTTCCACGGGATGCGTTCGATGAAATTGCCGAAGACAAACATTGGATTTTCGCCCGAAAAGGCAATGTATACATCGCGCTCTATTCGCAGCACCAGTTCAAGTGGCGCACAAACGGACAAGGGACACAAGAAGAGTTGCGAGTAACTTCTCCGAACAACATATGGATTTGCGAAATGGGTTCCCGAAACGAATGGAAAAGTTTCTCTCGGTTCCGCAAGGCCATCGCCGCAGCGAAAATCTCCTGCAAAAACCTCGATGTGCAATACCGATCACCGTCCTTGGGCGACATTTCCTTTGGATGGCAAGCCCCTTTCTGCTCCGGCGCCCAGCCGGTCGACCTGCATGATTACAAACGCTTCGACAATCCATATTGCCAAAGCGAATTTACCGATCCCATCGTACACATAAAACACGGGAAAGATGAACTGCGACTCGACTTCAAGAAGGACAAACGCACACTGACCACGCCGGATACACTTTGAGTTTCAAGAAGAAAGAAATGTTGAGCAAAAAAAAATGTCAAGTAAAACGCTCCTGACCCCTTAATTTTCTCTGAATGTTTGGAAACAAAAGAATTTTATTATATTACTTTAGGAAAGGAATTTGTAATGGATGGAATTAGTGATAAGAATGGTATCGTCTGTTTGTTGTTGTGTTTTTTTCTTGGCTGGATTGGAACTCACCGGTTTTATGCCGGCAAGGTCGGCACCGGAATACTTATGATAGTTACCATGGGCGGTTTTGGTCTCTGGACCCTTATCGATTTTATTATGATCGTCTGCGGCGCTTTTACCGATAGCGAAGGGAATAAGATCAAACTTTCGAACTAATCCCGTAAATTAGCCTTTAGCCTTTAGCCATTAGCTGTTAGCTGTGGGATCGGGGTGTCGCGGTGCGATTTAGCTTTTAGCTGTTAGCCGTGGAATCCCGATTTATCGGGATGCTGATTTTGAAAATGAGGTGGTGGGAAAAGTTGGGAGAAAGATAGATTAAACATGAAATATAAAATTGAAGCAAATAGAAAAAACGGCTCCTGACCCCTTTAATTTTCTCGATGAATCGGATGATTGCCTTAGGCAATCGTTTTTTTATGTTTTTTTGCTTTTGTTTGGAGGCAAATTGTGAATATTTATGCTTATCAGACACCGCCTCGATGGTGGTCTCCGAAGTTGAATGTTTTGTGGGTGAAATTGTTTAAGAACCTTCGCAAGCACGCTCGCGAAAAAAAACTTAATGTGTGCGATATTGAGATTCAGAATATCGATAAGCTTAATAGCGTTATCAAAGACGGATGCGGTGTTCTGATAACGCCTAATCATTCGAGCCATGCAGACCCGTTGGTCCTTTATAAAGTTTGCGATGAGGTGAGACTGCCCTTTTACTTTATGGCTGCGTGGCAGGTTTTCGAAAAATCGAATCCGTTTCGCCAATTAAACCTTCGTTTACACGGGTGCTTTAGCGTTGACCGTGAGGGGACCGATATGCGAGCTTTTCGCCAGTCTGTGGAGGTTCTGAAAACGAAAAAGAATCCATTGGTGATATTCCCCGAGGGCGAGATATACCATGTCAATGACCGTGTGACACCGTTTCGAGACGGTCCTGCGGCAATCGCAATCACTACGGCTAAACGATCTGACAGACCGATCGTTTGCGTGCCGTGCGGAGTGAAGTATCTCTATGTCGATGACCCAACCGAAGAGCTGGAAAAGATCATGGGGCTGCTTGAGGATCATTTGCTATGGAGAGTACGCAGAGATCAGCCGCTGGAGGAAAGAGTATACCGTTTTGCAGAGGCGATGCTTGGCGTGAAAGAACTTGAGTACCTTGGGCGGATTCAGACAGGGACGCTGGCCGAGAGAATCAAGGACCTGTCTGA
This sequence comes from Planctomycetota bacterium, assembly GCA_019456245.1. Taxonomy (GTDB): domain Bacteria; phylum Planctomycetota; class Phycisphaerae; order Sedimentisphaerales; family Anaerohalosphaeraceae; genus VRUF01. Next base: position 2,130 of record VRUF01000286.1, read on the forward strand.
GACGATATTAAAGAAACTAGAAGAGCAGTACGGTATTGAGTTTGAGGAGGGATGTCCGCTTCCTGAGCGGGTAAAGACGTGCAGGCGTGAGGCTATTAAAAGGCTTGAATCGGATGATTCGAAAAGCCAGGCGGAAGCTAAAGATTATCTTGACGATGTTATGGTTGTGGCACAATTGTTCAGCTATCCCGGCGAATATGTTTCATCGAAACCGACAATAGAACGCTTTGCTGAGACGATCGATAAGTTCGAAGAGGATATATTGAAATCTCCCGCGGCAGGTATTCGCGGAAAGCGAAAGGTGGTCATTCGATTTGGCGATCCGATAGAAGTTGCCGCTGACAAGAAAAGTAAAAAGGATGTTGTGGGCAGATTGACAAATAAGCTTGAGTGCAGTGTACAGGGTTTGCTGGATGAGATCAACAGCACACTTTAGGTGCTTGCCCCCCTGTTGCGGGGAACAGTTTTTTCTTTTTTTTGCTTACGTATTGGGTTTTGAAGTGATCGTGCAGCCTTAAACGGTGTCCGGTTCCGGGTGTATCCATGGTTTACGGTATGGTCTTCTTAGCAGTTTATTTGCGGCATCGTCATTGGCTATACGTCCCTTGACGGGATCCCATGTAAGCGTCCTGCCCACCTTCATCGCGATGTTTGCCAATATACAACTGGTGCTTGAAATGTAGCCCTGCTCGATATCGGCTACGGGTTTGCCGCGGTCTTCTGTGCATGCCAGGAAGTTACGCCAGTGGCCTCGTATCGCCGCGGCTACGTGCTGCTCGAGCTTCTTTTCATGCTCGTCTTCCGGGTATTTGTCATTTTCGTATACTGCATCTCCATGTATCGAGGCACCGCGGCGGAAAGGCGTAAAGTCGTAAGTATGCACGCCCAGTTTCAAGGTTCCCTTGTCGCCGTAGATCGTCGCCCCCCACGGATACTTATCATCGGCCGGGCGCCCCCACGTACGATGCTGCCAGACAACCGACATATCGTTATGCTCGAACGTTGCGGTCTGCGTGTCGGATATGTTCGCCTTGCTTTTC
>VRUF01000287.1 GCA_019456245.1 Planctomycetota bacterium
TGATCCAGGCATAATAGTTGATTATTCGCCTAATAACCGCGATTTTAAGAAAAAATGTACCGTACCCCTTATATTTCGCCTTTGTAAGTTAAACAAAGCTGGTTAGTATTCATGTATCGATCTATCATTTATACTAATCTATAGTTGTCCGGTCTTTAAGGGTTAAAATAAACGTGATATGGGACGGAGTTCGTGAGTTTTTGACAGGATTGACAGGAGATACTAATGAAAGAATGGTTCAATAATCTAACACCTGGCAATTGGATCGCCATTGCGGCCATTGCCGTTCCAGTTATCATTGCGGCTATCGTTGGATTATCCAAGCTGTCCAGTAAAAAGACCCCATCCTCCACACCTGCAAATGAGATTGATCAATCCGGTTCTGAGAATACAGCCATCATCGCTAATGATAACAAAGGCAACATCGCCGCCGGGGATATCAACACTGGTATAGACCCGAATAATATTCTTGACCGTAACGAAAGAGCATATATACAACTTGGGCAGAAGGAAGAAATAATCAAGAATAAGGATGCGAAGATAGAGCAGCTCGAAAAGCAATTGGCACTTTCGCAACTGCCTATAGAACCCGGCGAAAGCCAAGCCCCGCAGCCCACTCAGGAGGCAAAAGACATCGCTGCGCAGATCGAAGACGATGCCGGGCCTTACGCACAATCGCTGAAGGCCATTACTGAGGGCAACAATGAACAGGCCGATGAATTTCTGGACGGGACACAGCAATTCTTAGATAGCATACAAGAGAAAAAGGATTGGGCGCAGGCAAAGATATACATGGCCCGCATGCAAAACGCCTCTTATGCTGGCAGGCCTCAGGATGCTTTGCAATATTGCGATAAACTGAAGCCGCTGGCCGGTAACGATTCGCTAATCCTGAATGAGATAGCTTGGGTTTATCATGATAATGCAAAATATAAAGAGGCCGAGCCGTTGATGAAGCGGGCGTTGAAGATTGACGAGGCATCCTTCGGCCCGGACCATCCGAGTGTGGCGATAGATTTGAATAATCTGGCGACGTTACTTGAAGCTACGAATCGTTTTGACGAAGCAGAGCCGTTGATGGAGCGGGTGGTAGAGATATTAGAAAATCCTGGCGGTGAACCGTTACCCAATTATGCCGGGGCATTAAACAACCTGGCGGGCTTGCTACAGGCCACCGGTCGCCTTGACGAAGCAGAGCCGTTGATGAAGCGGGCGCTGGCAATTGACGAAGCATCATTCGGCCCAGACCATCCGAATGTGGCTATCAGATTGAATAATCTGGCGCAGTTACTTCAAGCTACGAATCGTCTTGACGAAGCAGAGCCGTTGATGAAGCGGTCGCTGGCAATTGACGAGGCATCCTTCGGCCCGGACCATCCGAATGTGGCTATCAGATCGAATAATCTGGCGCTGTTACTTAAAGCTACGAATCGTCTTGACGAAGCAGAGCCGTTGATGAAGCGGGTGGTAGAGATATTAGAAAATCCTGGCGGTGAACCGTTACCCAATTATGCCGGGGCATTAAACAACTTGGCGGGCTTGCTACAGGCCACCGGTCGCCTTGACGAAGCAGAGCCGTTGTGTCGTCGGGCGCTGGCGTTTGACGAGGCATCCTTTGGCCCGGACCATCCGAATGTGGCGACCGAATTGAATAATCTGGCGCAGTTACTTCAAGTTACGAATCGTCTTGACGAAGCAGAGCCGTTGATGAAGCGGGCGCTGGCAATTGACGAAGCATCATTCGGCCTGGACCATCCGAATGTGGCTATCAGATTGAATAATCTGGCGCAGTTACTTAAAGCTACAAATCGTCTTGACGAAGCAGAGCCGTTGATGAAGCGGGCTTTGAAGATATTTGAAGACAGTCTTGGCCCCGATCACCCTACGACTATAATCATGCGTAATAACTGGAAAAATATGAAGTGATCCCCAGCAAACCCGCAAAGATACTAATTTAACAACCCAAAACAAAAATGCGCCAGCGGAGTTTTTTGAGCGCGGGATTTGGTTCAAGTACAAACTTACAGATCAAATTCTGCCGCGAGAAATGTGTGGTCGCTGGGTTTGATCGTCATTCGCGGCTGTTTGTCTATCCAACACCTCGTGCATCTGGCGGCTAGCGGTTTTGTGGCCATAATATAGTCAAGCCGCCAACCACGGTTTTTTTGCAATGCACCTGCCCTGTAATCCCAAAATGTGTAATGGGCGCCCTCCTGGCACTGATTGCGGAAAACATCCTCAAAACCCCACTGGCTAACATCCTTAAACGCTTGCCACACCTCGGGGCAATAACAGACATGTCCCAGTAACCCTTCAGGGTTATGTACATCACGCTCATCGAGGGCGACATTCATATCGCCAAGCCATATAACAGGTTCATCCGGGCTGAAATTTCGCTCAAAATAGCCCCTAAGCCGTTTGAACCACTCCAATTTATACGTAAATTTATCCGAATCAGGCGAAACGCCCTGTGGAATATACGTGTTGACAACCGTAATGTCTCCTATCATCGCGGTAATTATTCTCGCCTCGTCCTGCGGTTTGCTATCGAGGCCGAAACTAACCTCACTGATCGCGTCTCTGCTGAATAGTGCAACCCCATTGTACTTCTTTTGGCCCTTGAAGGCATACTCGTAACCGCAAGCTTCGAATGCATCGGTGGGAAAGTCCTCGTCCTGTACTTTTGTTTCCTGGACACAAAGGATATCAGGCTTGTTTTTCTCAAGCCATTGAAGGACTGTCTCAATACGCATCCTAAGTGAATTGGCATTAAACGTCGCAATTATCATTTATGTATCCGTTCACAAATAATGTAAACCCCCAAACGTGCCTGCATGGTTTGTTATACCCTTAGGGTAGTAAATGCTCGCGAGTAAAATGGCAACTATTTGTTTGCAATCAAGTTACCGCGAACAAAACGGGAATTTTCAATCGTGATCAGTATAGTTAGATCAGGTTTTCTTTGTACCAGACTATTGCCTTTTCTAGACCTTCCCTGAATCCTGTAACAGGCTTATACCCGATGACCTTTTCTGCAAGAGTTATATCTGCCTGTGAGTGTTTTACATCCCCTTTTCTGGCTGGGACATAATCGGGTTTTACGTCCTTGCCGACTATCTCATTGATCATACCTACGATCTCGTTTACCGTGATCTTGTCAC
>VRUF01000288.1 GCA_019456245.1 Planctomycetota bacterium
GATGACCGTGGCACAAATGCTCGAAAGAGACACATTCGAACTTCGCTATAAAAAAGGCGACCCCATCGGTATCCACGAATTCCTCTACCCGCTTATGCAGGGACACGATTCGGTCGTCATAAAAAGCGACATCGAACTGGGCGGAACTGACCAGACGTTTAATAACCTCATCGGAAGAGACCTGCAAAGGCTCAACGGGCAGAAACCGCAGATCGTTATTACCATGCCGATTCTTGTCGGACTGGACGGCAAAGAAAAAATGAGCAAGTCCAAGGGCAACTACGTCGGCGTAACCGACCAGCCAAACGACATGTTCGGCAAGATCATGAGCATCTCCGACGAAATGATGGAAAACTACTTTACGCTGCTTACCGGCATCGACGGCGAGAAAATAGCAGAACTGATCGACCCATCAAAAACACATCCGAAAGAGGCAAAGGTGCTGTTGGGCAAAATGATCGTCACGCAATTCTACAACGAAGCAACGGGACAACTGGCAGCGGCGGAATTTGAAAATGTCTTCGCAAAAAATCAGATGCCGACAGATATGCCGGAGATTGAAATTACCGCTGAACCGATTTCCGCTGCCAAGCTGATACTGCACTGCAAATTGGTATCTTCAGGCGGCGATGCGAAACGAATGATAAAACAAGGCGCGGTAACTGTCGGCGAAGAAAAAACAACGGACCCAAACACCCTGATCACACCGCAAGATGGAATGATCGTGCGAGTCGGAAAAAGGAAATTTGCAAAGCTCACCGTAAACGAGACGGATTACGATTGAAAATTCCCGTTTTGTCCGCGGCAACTTATTTTCAAATAAATACTTACCATTTTACCCGCGGGCACTTACTACCCTTAAGGGTATAAAATAGCGGAGAAACAATGAAACTGCCTGAACTTGAAAATCCGAAAGAATACATCGGTTTATATGTCGTAGACTTTGGTGACCGCTGTAGTACAGGTTTTACCGCTGGTGAAGTGGCGGAATTGCTCGAAAGCGAACGGTTTAAGGACGTGAAAGTCTACAAGATTCACAATGCCTCTGGCGATGGCAAAATAGAGCTTAAGGGTGTATCCTCGGATATCTTCCAACTTGAAGCGGGCATGTTTTTCTATTCGGCGGGTCTTGATGAGGCTCAGAAAGATTTCATAAAACTTGCAAAAATCGCTGAAGATACACCTCCGCCTGCAAGAGCAAAACTGCATGTATCACAATACGAAAAAGGCAGTTTCGTATCCGCATTGATATACCCAGCCGAGTACGACGACGAATTCAGCCGATGGCTTCTCGATACCGGCTATCGAACGAAAGGAGAAGTTTGCGGCGGGATCGATATCGTAAGCTGCTATTACGACGCCAAGCCCCAGATATTGGCAAGAAAGCAATTATTACCTATTACTGCGATTGAAAGCAAAAGAGGCACCCAACTCATCGAGGCGACAAAACTGGCCGTCCAGAGATGAATTTCCGGGTAAACAAAAAACCAAAGCGTCTTGGCTTTGCCGCCGGTTTCATAATGCGGCTTTTGGGAAAACCAAAAAAAAAGTCTGACCGGCAAATTGCAAAAGAGGAATTCAAAACAAGCACCGGGCGAATGGGGCTTACCTTCACGGAAAAAATTCGCACCACGTTCCGCTTTCGCTGGCTGAAAAAGAGGTAGAACTGCATTTACCCAGCTAATTTAACATTGCCTGACAATCCTTGTGTCTTTAATTTTTCCCAAGCACTAAAAGTCTCCAAATAGTCACCTGCAGATTTGATTACATAAGCAAGTACTGCAGCATCATCAAGATAACCGGCAACAGGTATGAAATCTGGAATTAAATCAAAAGGCATCAGGAAGTAAATAATTGCCGATATCATCAGCAAGATAACTTTCATTGGCACATCTTTATATTCACCTTTGGCCCAGGCACCGACAAGTCTAAATAAGGCCATCAAGTCACCCCAAATCTTTCCCAAAGATCCCTTATTATGCTTTGCTTTGTTCATAGCCTTTTTAAGCAGTATTTTTGTTTTTTCGGGATCCTTCACATATTTTTTAGCTTTTCCATTAGCGATTTTGAAAGCTTTTGGTTTTAAGTTATTAGCCATTTTGCAACCCTCATGAAAATTAACCGGGATTTCTTATATAACATTTTATGTTTCATATTGATCTTATCAAAATCATATTCTAAACTTAAAAAACAATCTCAAATCTAACGCCAAAAGCTAAAGCATCATCGCCGTTGCCGCTGGGATTGATGATATATTGAAGATCCGGCTGTATGGCTATGGATTTCGTTAACTGTGCCTTGTAGAATAACTCTATCGCGGTTTCTCTCGTGGTATCATCAATTCGCTCGCTCCAATGAGCCTGAGCAATCCCTAAGCCGATAACGTCCTCGTCACGTCCATGAAGAAGACCGACATAATTTAGTCCAATGCCCAGGTAGCGGTCTAATTCATTACGATCTTTCGGAGCCAGGCCCAACTGGAAGAATGCGCCCAATCCCTGGTCACTCTCGTCGTTTTCACGATACAGCATCTGGTCGAAAGCAAGGTAATATCCATGGTTGCCCGCGAAAAGATCGGGATCGGCATCGTCACCAACTTCCTCGAAGTCGGAACTGTGATACCATCCGCCAAACCGGTAAGTTCCGGGCAGATCCTTTTGCTCACCAAATAAACTCTTCAGAGCAACTTCACCAATAGTAAACGATCCGTTATTTTCCCCAAAAGCTGTATCAAAACCGCTGTGACAACCTTCCGGGTCTCCTTCATAAAAGCCGGCGCCTAATGTAATCCAATCTTCTACATCCCAAAATGCTGCTGCTCCCAATGCAGGGTTAGGAAATGTCGGCATCGGAATGTTCGGTATCACTGCAAAGGAAGAACCGGCATGAATGCCGCCGTAATCGACAGCCACAAAGTCAACGTTGCTGTCCTGTTTACCGAGTTTGATACGTAACCGCTCATCGAAATATAACTGCTCTATCCAATATTCACTGATTTGGGAAAGATAGCATGCTTCGAGATTGCTCAATGTTTGAGCATCGCCAACATGTCTTTCGGAAATTCCGTTACCGTGGCCATTTTGAGCATAGAAGAGTATAGTACCGGGGGCCAGCCCAATTCTTTCCGGGTCG
>VRUF01000034.1:0-3617 GCA_019456245.1 Planctomycetota bacterium
CCCCCCCTATGCAACACCCCACCCCGCCAGCACTGCCCATCACCCAGGATACCCACCCGTAGACCGGCAATCGAGACGCCCCACGCCCAACAAACGGGCTACGGTCGCTCGATTGTGAAGAAAGATGCTAGTGATAATTACTCTTATCTGCACCATAGGGTATATCATGCTCATTTGGGCCGTAGTATCTCCGCTAACCGGTCAAAACCCGCGTTAGTTAGGTCTAATCGACCCTCTACACCAGGTGGAAGCTCACCATCTCCGCCTTTATTGGACATCATGAGCTTGGTAAGTACCTCAAACGCCTTGATTTGGTTGGCATCTTTCACCTTCGGATCACCAATCATCTTAACCAACACGCGTACCTTGATTTCATAGCCCTTTGCGAAGTCCATTTCACCAGTTTGAATAAAAGCAGCCTCAATCGCATCTTGCAAGTTTTTTTTTCTGCTTGCGACCGACGCGGTCTGATACAGTCGACCTTTTTCGCTTGAGTCTATTCTGTATTCGTTGCCTGGCTGGAAACCTGGCTTTCTCCGCTCCTCATCCACAGTAGCCGGTAGTAATTCTTTATCGTCCATCTTCGGATGGTACACCAGCTCTAGCTACATTGTCAACTGGCTGGAAGTAAACGCACAAATAGCACATACCAGTGAACATCCCCGTTTTCCGCTATCTCTACCCGGTACTTTTTCCCCGACTCTGCCACCTCCGGGAACTGATCAATAACTATTACTGCATCTTCGCTCATCATATCAACCGTCACAATGCAAGCTTTATTGCATTATTCCTGCTCCTTGCAATCTTTCACTATAAAGTGTTCTATAAATTAGAACATAAACCTACAATCTATCCAAAACAGCCCCAATACCTTGACAATATATCCATATTATATATAATATATATATAATCATTCACTAGTAAAGGAGTTGACATGAATAAGATTGAACAGTTATCAACCTGGAAGTTTCGCACCTTAGCATTATCGACATGGATAAGCACACACATACTATTCACCATCCTTACGCTTTATCCCTACACCAGCTAATTATCAGCCCTTAGGATACATTACTTAGGTAGTGTATCCCATAGGTAAGATAAACTAGACAAAGGATAACAAAATGGATATTCAAAACATTGAAATTGCAGACATAGATATTTGCCCAGAATGTGATACCCGCCTTACTTTATTCACAGACCTGGACAATGCGGTATGCCTGAACTGCAACTATACCATTTATGACTTTAGCGAAGTGGCGTCAACGCCACAAGAGTAAACATATTCACTAGTAAAGGAGTTGACATGATAAAATATAGGTTTTGGCACGGCAAAACAGAGGGTGGCGAACTTAGAGACAGAATAGGTCTAAAGCTCTGGAAAAGAACCGGCCCTTTAACATTCGTCCGCGCTAGGAAATTCGCCGAAGTAGACGAAATATCTTTACAGCTATTCTACTATTTCTTCACTTGGGTAAGAATCTAGCCCCTAATAAACGAGGTTGAAATGACACAATACCCATACCCAGATGACGGCAAGAATTGTCCAGAATGTGCGAACCCGCTAACAGTGGACAAACAACAAGACGAAGCGCATTGCGAGAACTGCAACTTCACCATCTACGACTACAGCGACAGCTAACCCCTTATCATATACTGGAGATAAACCAATGCCCCACAGAACCTTCGTATCATTCTCAGATCGCACCTGGAAGCAAGTGCAAGACCTTATCAAAAACCACGGTTACCAATCTATAAAAGAAGTGGTCACCACCGCCATTGACCGACTTTACATGAGCAACCCTGCCAAAAGAGATGATCCTTCCAAGAAAAAGCAATAACCCCTTATTCAACCGGGCGTAACTCTCACACATAAAACGCCCACCAATTAAAGGAGACAGCAAAATGAGCAGCTATGTAGTAGACCCAAAAACTATCAATATCATCATTCACGGCCTGTATTACGCTTCCAAGTACCAGCAAGAGCGAAATTACCCATCAATCCGCCAAGCTGAGGCCGGGCAGCCCAACTATCAATGGATGCACACCGAACTATATATACAGAACCCCCAGGAGGCAGCCAGCTTAGGGGAGACACTATACAAAATGAACATCAATGCTACCAACCAGCGATACCCTAACGACACACCTGAAACCCTGCCCGGAACTTACGAAAACGGCCAGCTCTCACCCTACTGCTACCAATTAGTATCTACCGACCGCAATCGCGTATACAAAGCCATAGGTAAGTACCTTTACCAATGCAACGAGGGTGACGTTGACCAACTACCTCTATTTATCACACTTCAAAACTGGTACGATGAACTAGCTCACAAGATCGCCAGAATGTTCATAGATGAACTCGAAGAGAAACGCAACCTGGCAACCTCATGACCTACCTACTAGCCTTTACACTTCCCCTGATAATCTTCACGCCTGCAATCCTGGCTCTTAGAGCACACAAGAAACGCCACCAGGCCCGGATCGCCGAACTCTACCGGCATCATAGGCGCCGATAACTAACTAACCCCAACAAAAAGCCCTCCCGATCTCACATCGGGAGGGCAACCAGGGCGGAGACAGCTATCCCACACCCTAGCAATCAAATTATATCATCTAGTACGATCACAAGCCCTATCGCAATCAAACCAAAGCCGCCAAACATCACGTATAAACCTGACGGGTTTACGCTCGAAGCAAACAACAAACCGATGATCACCAAGATAATCCCGATCACCTGGCAGAAAAAGCTCAGCATTACTTTATCCATCAATCAATTCCTCTAGCGCCGCCGTTCCATTTGATGCTCAATGAAATCTTTTATGTCATCAAGGCAACCAGCGCTATAAACTGCTTGGACTGTTGGAAAATAACAATATTGCCGCCATGCTGCATGCCACTTCACAATACCTAACTCATTTTCGCTTTTTTTATTTCTACAACTCCAAACTGATGTTTTAAGCTTTTCTTGGGTCTTTACGAATTTCATATATTCGTAGTCACTCCGTATTAAGTCCTTATCCCCCATCACGCACCAACCTCTTTAGCCTGCTCTCGCACCCATTTCTCATACGTGGCATTAGCCACTCTTGCTGCTTGGGCCGCAGTCTTTTCCTGATCTCTCAATCCCCGGTACACAGACGCCCACCTCACCGCAACCTCCGGATCTGCACTTATGGGTAGAACCGATCTATTCAAAACCTCCTGCGCGTGCTTCAGGTCCTTTGCGTGCCCTGCCTTTGCAACAGCAGCCAAATGCTTAGATGACCACCTGATCACCGGGTCTTTCTCATCAACCGCTGGAGATCGCCCCTGCGGGGGTGCCGCAGCTTCCTTCTCGGGCAGCTCCTCCAGCTCCGCGTCGATTATATCAACATCAGGCGGCCCTTCATCCAGATCATCCGCCTTAAGTACGGGCGTAGCATGCTGCGCCCCTTCCCCGTTCCCCGTCTCCGCGGGCAGTAAGGGCGCAGCTCCCAATGCTAATGCTCTTTCTCGCGCCACCCAATCCCCTTCGGTCGCCAGATGCACAAACCACTTCAAAGCCCTTTGCTCTTTCCCTGGAATATTCCTCATCCCTGATTTCCTATAAAGTACGAACGGGATATTTCTCAATCCGT
>VRUF01000034.1:3627-6696 GCA_019456245.1 Planctomycetota bacterium
ATCCGTCCCGGCGCGTCCCTGCCATCTCGGTAAACCCGGCCAACTCAGCCGATATATTGCTGATGTCCTCAACCGACGTGGTGCGTAATATCATAAACGCGATCACGTCCAGCTCGCGCACCATCACCTGCAGCCGTCCGTATGCTTTTAGAGGTTTAGAAACATGCAAAGGCTTCTTCTTTCCCTTTGGAATGTAGGAATACCCGTACGGCTTCGTGATATCACACAGCGCTAGCTCCCCCGTCTTCCTATCCCGCCAATTCAAGATGGACGCTTTCTTCTCCTCCGCATCCCACAGATATTTATAAAATATTGGCCCGTCCGGGTCGCTGGGCAAAGAGCCTGCCTGGACCACCATACGCTGGTTAGATTGGTGAGCCTCATAATACGCGTCCCACACGCGCTCCACGGTTGGAAACGGGAACCATATATTTATCTTTTCCGGTGTAAGGGTGCGATAATGCTCCAGGAACTGTTCTTTATACCGCTCCTGCCCATCCAAGAACTGCACCCTCATCTGCTCCCCCAGGTCAGCGCCTGGCAGCTTCTTATCTTTAGGCTTGGCCTCCCCCTTCTTGATCCAACCGATCTGCACAAACGCAGGTTTCTCAGTAGTCATATTTGGTATCGGTGACATTTCTCTACTCCTTTAGTTTGTTGCCAGGATTTCAGGGAAGAATACAGTAATAAAACCAACAACAAATATATAGACAAAAATTAGCAAGATCGTTGCACATTCCAGTAACAAAATAGTCTTGAAAATAAAACTGCCCATCAATTCTCCTTGAATCTTCTTTTGAACATATTTGAGTACGGGCGCAGCGCGTGAACTGAACCCCTTCACTAAAATCCTAACTGCTTCAACAATTCCTCTTCACTCAACCGCGGTGGCAGCTCAATCCCCGCACGCTTCGCCAGTTCTGGATATGCGCGCGCCACTTCCCAGGCCTCCCGGCGCTCCACCAACAGATAGTGTAGGCAGCGCTCATCCCCACAAATAGATTTATCTGGCAATGCTTCCTTTTCACAATAACGGCACTTCATAAGGTTTTGATCTCCGAAAATGCATTCAAGACAGGGAAAAGAGTTTTTGCTATTTCAATATCAGTCTTATCTCCCTGGGGAATACCATTATCCCCTATCATTGGCGGAAATTTACAGCGATAAACGCTAACGTAGACAACATCCTCGTCCCAATCAATGTGCGTAATATGGCAAGTTACCGTTGCCACCATCACATCGCCAGCTTTCATGTCAATCGGCCTCGCGTTATAAAAATCAACCACGCGCAGCCGGTCACTCATCTCAGCACCAACCAGTGGCGGATCTCTTTTTCTAATGACATATAAGCCATTCTATGTTGGGGATTAGACTTGGCCATTTCTCCCACAAAATCCACGGCGTCATTAATAGCCTGATTGTATATATGCTTTATTTTTAAGCCATCCTGACCGTAAATTTCCGCTTGCTCCCCCAGGACTTTGATTATCTTAACAGAATGCTCTTTGAACTCGGCTTCTTCCATCACTCTGCCTCCAGAAATATACTCAGGTCCTTATAAACTTTGACGCGGATCTCCTTTTCTTCGTTCACAAACTCAAGCTCCAATCCCCCGGCCGCTTTCTTGAAAGCGGTCTTATTTAAATTCAAGAGTTTCTTATGTTTATGCTCAATCGCCCAGGCGATAGCTTCCGCCTCATCATATTCCAGCGTCTTATACTCGCCGGCCGTACACCCCCGCATTTGCTTCTCACCGATCAGCTCATACTGCTGAAGCGCCGCCTGTTTTACCTGTACTAGTAACAGGGATGCCTTTCCCTGATCCGCTCTAACCCTATCGTTTTGGATCTGCAATTCTTTGAACGCCGCCCCCTGCTCCAAAGTGGTTTTGTGCGTTTCAGCAACCACTTTTGATACTTCCAAATCTCGCCGTGCCTCAGCCAGCGCCTTCACCAAATCTTCAAGGCTATCCGGCCCAGTATCTTCGCTCTCGTTCGTGTTCAATAATTCGTAGTTCATACCTTCAGCTCCTCCATCCTTTTCCTGGCTAATTCCTCAAACACTTCCAGGAGCAGACAAAAATAACGCTTCGCCAAATCCAAGCCAATCGCCAGCGCCACCCTGTCATTCGCCCTGGCGATAAACCACATCAAAGCATAAAAACTTATAACCTTCGGGCTGCGCGTGTCAATCGATGAAATCATTTCTCCAACCTCGATTTTATTTTAGCGCTCTTTAGAGCTGCATTATAAGAAGGCGCAGCCCTACCCAGGACCCTTTCTTGAACCTCTATCATCCCCATATAGAACGCGCCATTCAATGCTTTGGCCACTGCTTGTGCCTGATGGATAAAAGCAAACCTCTCTCCCACCGCGTCCTGGCCATCCATCTTATCAATTATACTGAACGTCAACACGAATGATTTGTCGTTCAGTATTTTTTTATTGGTGACAACTTCATATCTCTGGAATAGCTCGGTCATTTCTCCACCCTCAACCCCAACTCTTTCAACTTTGCCTCAAAAATCTCATTCATCTGCTCTTGGGTGTGCTCATCCGTGATCGCCTCGTCAAACCAGGCGTCATATCCCTCAAACCCCATGTGCTCCTCAAGTAAATCCAGCATCTTCACGAATTTTACACGCTGATCATAAAGAGCCGCCTCTTGAAACCAGATCTCCCTCTCTCTCAGTCCATTAGGAGGGGCGGCGGTATTCAAAGGATAAAACCTCATCCCCCGGGTTAGGTACTCCCAGGTCATTTCTTCTTCTGTTATTGTTTCTGTGGGGGCCATCGGCAGCTCCATCCCCGCGATTGCGCAGGGCGTTGTTTGACTTAGCGGGTCATTTATTGTTTACAAACCAATGATACCATCTGCTTTAAATGCTGTCAATAGCAAATACCGTTCGTTTGATACTATTGACAAAATATCTTTTCTATGTATACTTATTACAAGGAAATATTCTATGAACATATCCCACACCATCCCAAAGGAGACGATCATGGGACAAGCGACCAAGCTGGTCAAAGTCCCCGAACTCGTCAAACACCTTGCAGAAACCGATCAAAT